>JACCZN010000035.1 GCA_013695915.1 Rubrobacter sp. | reverse complement strand
GCCTCGACCCGGCCGTCGGAGAGGTTCGAGATCCAACCTCCGAGGCCCAGCCGCCGGGCTTCCTGGCGTGCCGCGTCACGGAAGAAGACGCCCTGCACGCGGCCCGAGACGCGGACGTGCGCCCGCTCGCGGTCTCCGGTCCCCCTGTTGTCCGCGCTTGCATCTCCGGCGCTTGGCACCTGCTGCCTCCCGGGCTCTCTTCCGTTACCCGTGGCAGAGTTTAACGCTTTGTCCGCGGGGTTTTGGGCTGGAGATAACGGATATGCTAGCCTAGCACGGCTATGGAGCCTAGAGAGCGGTCGTTGGCGGGTGCGCGGTCCTCGGAGAGGGTGCTGCTGACGCTCGTCGTACCCACCCGCAACGAGGCGAGCAACGTCCCCCGGCTGGTGAGGGATATAGAGGAGGCTCTGGACGGTATCTCCTACCGCGTGGTCTTCGTCGACGATTCCACGGACGAGACACCCGAGGTAGTAAGGAGCCTCGGCGAGAGCAACGGACGCCTCACCCTTATCCACCGCGAGGCCGCCGAGCAGGGCGGCGGGCTCTCCACGGCGGTAACGGCGGGGATAGACGTGGCGGCGGAGACGAGCGAGTACCTCTGCGTCATGGACGCGGACCTCCAGCACCCCCCAGAGAGGGTCGGGGAGATGCTGAGGACCGCCCGGAGCTCCGGGGCCGACGTGGTGGTCGCCAGCCGGTACACCGAGGGCGGCAGCTACGAAGGCCTCTCCGGTCCGGCGCGCCGGGCGGTCTCCTCCGGGAGCAAGTACCTGGCACAGGTCGTATTCAAGGAGGCCCGCAAGACCACGGACCCGATGACCGGCTTCTTTCTCCTGCGGAGCGAGGCCATCTCCGGGCTCCAGTTCCGGCCCACGGGGTTCAAGATACTGGTCGAGATACTGGTCTGCGCTCCGGACCTGAAGGTGGAGGAGGTCCCGTTCGCCTTCCAGTCTCGGGGGGCCGGGGTCTCAAAGGCGAGTCTCCGGCAGGGGCTGGAGTACCTGGCACACCTGGCGAGCCTCTTCTGGTACGTACCCTCCGCTGGGAGGTTCTGGAAGTTCGCGATGGTCGGGGCCTCGGGCGTCCTGGTCAACATGGTCACGCTCATCACGCTGGCCGAGTACGTGGGCGCCGACCTGATAATAGCCTGGATGTTCGCCGTGGGCGTCAGCATCCTCTCGAACTTCCTCTTGAACAATGCCTTTACCTGGCGCGACGTGAGGAACTCCACCAGGATCCACTTCCTCATGCGCGGGGCGCTGGCCTACCCGGCGGCGATCATAGGTATCGGGGCGAACTTCTCCGTGTACTATCCGTTGCTCACCTACGTAAGCGACGCCTTCCCGTACTACGTGGCCTTCAACTTCCTGGGCATCCTGGCCGCCACGGTCGTGAACTTCGCGCTCAACTCCCGTTTCGTCTTCCGGTCCTCCACGCCGAAAAAGCCCGGAGAGGGAGCCCATCCGGAGGAGGTCGCCGGCGAGATACGCCGGGAGGTCAAGGCCGACTGGGTCGGCCTCATGCGGGCCTCGGACCTGGATCTGGTGGCGAGCATGCCCCGCCGGTCGCCCACGGAGGCCGACAGGGACATCGCCGGGCTCGCGCTCGGCACGGCACAGCCCACGCTCGTGGCGACCGGCCCCCGCCGCCCGCAGGCCCGAACCAACACCCGCTGGGCCAACTCCCTCGCGGTGCCGCTGCTCCACGGGAGCAGCCCCGTGGGCGTGGTCTACGCGACCCGCAACTCCAGGGAGCAGTTCACCGACGAGGACCTGCAGTGGCTGACGAGCTACGTAAGCTCCCTCGGCCCGGTCTTCGAGGCCTTCGCCTGCCACAACGGGCCCCTGGAGGCCCCGAACAAGCTGGAAGGTTAGGCCTCGCTCCCCGGTCCGCAACGAGCTAATACCGTTCCGCTTTGTTGATGGCATAATGGGGCATGCCAAAGATACTCTACTCGTAACTATTCAGGTACTACATATAGATTTGAAGGCTAGAATACCGGCGCAAAGTACAACATGTTGTGGTGCGAAGCAGGGTGCCCGTCGTTTCGATATGCTGTACTTGAGTCATCAATCGACCCGCCAATACCATATATTGTGCTCATGACAACTCAGTTCGTCCACATCTTGTATCTGAATAGTTACCCGAGACCTTGCGTAACTGGACAAAGCAGCAACAGATAGACACCGGAAAGCGTCAGGGAACAACCACCGATGAGCGCGAGGAGCTAAACCGTCTGCGGAGGGAGAACAAGGTCCTCAAGGAAGAGCGGGAGGTGCTGCGCAAGGCGACGGCTTTTTTCGCCAGCGAGGAGAACAACACCCGGAGGCGGGGGTGATCTT
>JACCZN010000028.1 GCA_013695915.1 Rubrobacter sp. | reverse complement strand
TTGAACACCGGGTCGTTGTAGCGGCCCATCTTCGGCACCGTGAGGCTGAGGTCCCCGCTCGCGGGCGGCGCCGGAGCCGCTTCCTCCACGGCGGCCTCTTCAGCCGCAACAGCCTCCTCGGCAGCGGTCTCCTCGGCAGCGGCCTGTTCCAGAGCAGCAGCTTCAGCCACGGCAGCCTCCTCGGCAGCGGCCTGCTCTACAGCGGCCTCTTCAGCCGCAGCAGCTTCCTCTGCAGCAGCCTCTTCTGCGGCAGCCTCCTCTTCGGCAGCAGCCTGTTCTGCGGCAGCCTGCTCGGCAGCGGCCTGCTCCTCGGCCTCAGCTTCGCGTTCGTCCTCTGGCTGCTCCGCCTCGGCCTCCTGCTGGGAGGTTTCTTCTTCGGTCTCTCTGCTGGAGGCCTCCTCGTCGGCCTCCTCTCCTACCGGCTCCGGGGCCTCGGCCAGGGTAGGTTCGTCGGTCTGCTCTACGGACTCGCTGCTAGCGGTCGAGAGCGGGTTTCCCACCCCCAGGAAGATAAAGGCCGCCAGGGCCAGGGTTGCAACGGCTGCCAACGGAAAAAACATTCGACGGCTCATCTATGCATGTCCTCCATCCTCTCCACGGTGACCTACCAAAATCAATGTTACTACTTATACGAGAGAGCCCGGGCCGCAGATTAAGGAAAGTGCCTGATTTAACAAATATTTTTCAGTTCCGGGTAGAGGGTCGTAAACGGCTGCCGCCCGGCCCCGCATCTGCTCGCGCTTCTCTTTGCAGGTACCTGCCGGGCCGGGCGCCAGTGTCTGGTAGAGTAGCTGGCAACGGTACAGTGTACGAGTCGGCAAAGGACGGCGATGGATTTTCTGAGGAAGTTTCTACCCGGCAACCTGGAGCGGTACCTGGATGGCCTGGACTTTCCTATCACCAAGCAGGAGCTCGTGGGCAGGCTCGAACAGAACGGTGCGCCGAGCATGCTCGTGGAGCAGTTCAGGAAGCGGCTACCGGAGAGGGAGTACTCGAGCCCGCAGGATCTTTTGAAGGCCCTGCGCGGTTAGGGCCCTCCGGGCGGCGGGCCTGCACGGTAAGGGGAAAGGACGCTTTCGCGCCGGGTCCCGGTGATCGCTTTCCTTGGAGCTTACGCCCCGGCCGGGTATACCTGCTCTACTTATATCGATGGTTGAGCAGGAGGTGGGATCCTAATGCCCCGGAGGCAGTATCTTTCGGGTATCATCGCGGTCTTTGCGGCCTTCCTGGTCTTCGGGTTGGCCGCCAGACCCGCCTACGCGCACGTCAAGTGGTTCTTCGAGGACGAGGCGTATCAGTTGCGGTGGGACCTCTTCTTCCAGCCCCTGCCGCTGTTGTTCGTGGGCGGGGTACTGCTGGCTACGGTGACCGCCGGTGTCCTCTGGCTGCGGCGGGGCAGGAGCTACGTGCCGGGGCCCGGCGCCCTCGGGGCTACGGACGAGCGCCAGAGCCTGCTGTACGCGTTCGTGCCCCTGATCCTGGGCATCCACGTCGCCGTGCCGCTGCTGGTCAACGGGGTGCAGGGTACCCTGTTCTCCCCGGATAACGAGCTACCCGGTGCGTGGGCCAACTTCCTGGGGCTGGCCCAGACCGGCGTAGCCCTGTCCCTGTTCTACGGGGGGCTGACGCGCATAGCGGCGGTGGTCCTGGCCGCGCTCTGGGGGATGGGGCTCTTCGTAGTGGGGCTGGAGCCCATGCTGGATAACGTGTTCTTCCTCGGGTTCGCGGCGTTCTTCTTTCTCGCGGGCCGGGGACCCGTCTCCGTGGACCGGATGCTCTTCCCCAGGCTGGAGCCGCCGGTGGACCTCGCCCGCTACGCGGTGCCGGCCGTGCGGATCGGGGTTGGCCTGAGCCTGGCCGTGGTCGCCTTTACGGAGAAGTTCGCGAACCTCCCGATGGCCACGGGCTTCCTCGCCGAGTCCGGGCTGAACTTCACGCCGTACCTCGGGGTGCCGCTCTCCGACGAGCTCTTCGTGCTGGCCGCCGGGTCCGTGGAGCTGGTCGTGGGGCTCTGGCTGGTCCTGGGGGTCTTCGTGCGCGAGATCGTGATCATAGCCTGGTTCCCCACCAACCTCACGCTCACGCTGTTCTTCTGGGAGGAGCTTATCGGGCACTTGCCGATCTACGGCGTGATGGCGGTGTTGCTGGTCTGGGGCGCCGGCTCGAAGAATATCTCCCTGTGGCTGCGGGGACTGCGGGAGCGGATGCTGCCGGTCCCCGGCCCGGAGCCCCCGGACGCCGGGCGCTGACGGCTGCGACTCGCTCGCGGCCCCGAGAGAGCCTCCGGAGAGGCCGGTGGGCGGCAGGACGGGGAGCGACCGTGGTTTCTGCGGGATATCTGCGGGTTATACGGGTGTCCCGCTCGTAGATATATGCTACTATCTTGCGCGTTCGAACTTTATATAACTTCGGAGGACAATGAAGAGTTTCATGGCGCGGCCGCACGGACCGAACGCGGTCGAGCGCAAATGGTATGTGATCGACGCGGAGGGGCACACCCCCGGCAGGCTCGCGACGGAGGTCGCACGTCTGCTGCGCGGAAAGACCAAGCCGCAGTACACGCCGCACATCGACACGGGCGACTTCGTGGTACTGGTCAACGCCGACAAGGTCGTGGTCTCGGGCAAGAAGGCCGAGCAGAAGGTCTACCGGCGGTACACGGGCTATCCGGGCGGTCTCAAGGAGACCTCCTACGAGGAGATGATGTCCCGCAAGCCGACGGAGATCATGCGCAAGGCGGTGGCGGGCATGATGCCCAAGACCCGGCTCGCGCGCCGGCAGCTAAAGAAGTTGAAGATCTACGCGGGCCCGGAGCACCGGCACGAGGCGCAGCAGCCCGAGCCCTACGAGGTGAGGTAAGAGGATGTCAGAACCAGTTCAGAAGAGCCGTTCGCTCTACGCGGGCACGGGACGGCGCAAGACCTCCGTGGCGCGGGTGCGGCTGCTGCCGGGCGACGGCGGCATAACCATCAACGGCCGGGACTACAAGGAGTTCTTTCCCCGGCAGGCGCACCAGATCCGGGCTTCGGAGCCCTTGAAGCTGCTCGGCTCGGAGAGCCGGTACGAGGTCGTGATACAGGTGAAGGGCGGCGGTCCTACGGGGCAGGCGGACGCCGTGAGGCACGGCATAGCGCGGGCGCTCGCCGAGGAGTCGCAGGAGTCGAGGGGCGAGCTCAAGAGCGCGGGTATGCTCACCCGGGACTCCCGGGCGGTGGAGCGCAAGAAGTACGGCCTCAAGAAGGCCCGCAAGCGCCCGCAGTTCTCCAAGCGCTAGACGGGGACGGGCTGCAGCTTCGGCGGAAGCCGGCTCTTTGCGAGGAACATCGGTACCGGACCGGGCCCGGTCTGTTTCGTGGTCGCTAGCGCGGTCGCGGTGCAGACCGGGCTCTTCTCTTGTGGAGCGAGGAGGCTCATTGGTAGGGAGTCATGAGCGGGGAGTCACCTTCGGCACCGACGGCGTGCGGGGGATTGCCAACAGGGGCCTGACCCCGGAGGATGCCCTGCGGCTCGGCTACGCTGGGGCCCGGCTCTTCGGGGGCCCGATGGTGATCGGGCGTGACACCCGGCTCTCGGGCGGGATGCTCTCCGGCGCCTTTGCCGCCGGCGCCGCGAGCGGCGGGGCGGAGGTGATCGACGCCGGCGTCCTGCCGACGCCGGGTGTGGCCGCCCTGGCCCCGGCGCTCGGCGCTACGGCCGCCGTGGTCGTGAGCGCCTCCCACAACCCCTTCCCGGACAACGGCATAAAGTTCTTCTCGGGGGCGGGGCGCAAGCTGCCCGAGGAGCGGGAGCGGGATCTCGAGAGGCTGTCGGCGGAGAGCGGCACCGGGCGCCCGACCGGCGCCGGGGTAGGCGTGCTGCGGCGTCTGGACAATCCGGCGGAGCGGTACGCGGCCCTCGTGCTCGGGAAGCTCCGGCCCCGGGCTGCGGGCCTCCGGATACTCCTGGACTGCGCCAACGGTGCCGCCGCGACCGTCGCCCCGCTGGCCTTCAGCGGCCTCGGGGCCGAGGTCGAGACGGTCGGTGTGGAGCCGACGGGCACCAACATAAACGAGGGCTGCGGGTCCACGCACGTGGAGGGCTTGAACCCGCAGGGCTTCGACGTTGCCTTCGCCTTCGACGGCGACGCGGACCGGGTGCTCGCTGTTGACGAAACGGGAGCGGTAGTAGACGGTGACAGGATCATCGCGATCCTGGCCCGGGACCTCAAGGAGCGGGGCGTGCTGGGGGAGGGGGCCGGGGTCGTGGTGACCGTGATGAGCAACCTCGGCTTCTTCAAGGCGATGGACGCTCTGGGCATCGGCTATGAGGTGACCCCGGTCGGGGACCGGCACGTGGCGGAGGCCATGGCCCGCGGCGGGGCTTGCGTCGGGGGAGAGCAGTCCGGGCACGTTATACTCTCCGAGTACGTGACGACCGGGGACGGCCTGGTCACGGCGCTCGCGCTGCTGGACGTGATGACCCGGACCGGCAGGCCGCTCTCGGAGCTGGCCCGGGTGATGGACGTCTACCCGCAGACCCTGGTAAACGTGCCCGTGGCGGAGGCCCGGTTCGCGAAGCAGGTAGCGGCCTCGGAGCCGGTGGCGCGGGAGGTCTCGGCCGCGGAGCGGCGGCTCGGGGAGGAAGGTAGGATCCTGCTCCGCCCGAGCGGTACGGAGCCGGTGGTACGGGTCATGGTGGAGCACGCGGACGCGGAGACCTGCGAGGCGGTGGCCGGGACCGTCGCGAAGACCGTCGCGGCTGCCGGAGCGAACGCTGGAGTGGAGGTAGAGAGTTGAGGTTTATAGGTTGTGCGCTGGCGTGGAGGCCGGGGGAGGCGGAGGACAGGACGTCGTGCCTCGTGGTCCTCGACGAGCGGGGGAGCCTGGTAGCCAACTCCTTTGCCGGGAGTCTGGGGGAGATCTCGAGCTCCATAGAGGGGTACGCCGCCGAGCGCGCGGGGGTGCTCGTGGGCCTCGACGCGCCGCTCTCCGTGCCGAACCAGCGCGGCACGCGGAGCGTGGAGCGGATACTCTCCAAGGTCGCCCTACCGGCCTACTCGGCGAGCCGCAAGATGTTCGGCGAGGGGCCGACGTACGCGGAGGAGCTCCTGGCGGGCCTGGAGAAGGTCGGGGTCGAGTACACGGACTACCCGTTCCAGCGGGTCCGGGGGCAACGCGTGGCGGTCGAGGTAGATACCGCCGCCACCCTGAAGGTGCTCACCTACGAGCGGGGCCGCGCCCGCGACAACAAGCGCAACGGCCGGCGCGGCCGGCGCCAGGAGGAGAGCGGCGAGGAGGCGCAGAACCCCGAGCAGGAGCTGCGGGCGCTGCAGGACCTGAAGTTCCGGAAGGGCAAGAAGGAGGCGCGGGCGGCGGCCATAAAAGAGGCCGTGGACACCCTGTGGAACACCCCGGGCCTGCGCCTCAGGACCGCGGGCCTTGCGGCCGACCTCGACGCCCCGGAGAACGTCGACCTCTCCAGGCTCGACGTGACCCCGGAGCTCTCCCACGCGCAGATGGACCGGATCGTGAGCCTCATAGAGGGCACGCTCGCGGCGTACACCGTTCACCGGCACTGGAAGGGCCGGGACGGCTCCATAGTGGTCGGGACGGGCTCCGAGGGCTACGTGCTCCTCCCCGCGGCGAAGCCTCTACACGACAGGATCGCCGAGGAATGCCGCGTGGCGAAGGTGCCGTACGTCTGATGCAGGGCTCCTGATGGGCCTCTGCGTCAGGGTAATACCCTGCCTCGACGTCGACGCCGGACGGGTCGTAAAGGGGACGCGGTTCAGGGACCTCCGGGACGCCGGGGACCCGGTGGAGCTCGCCGCCCGCTACGACGCCGAAGGAGCCGACGAGATCGTCTTCTACGACATAACCGCCTCCCACGAGCAGCGGGACACCGCGACCGAGCTCGCCCGGCGGGCCGCGGAGGAGGTCTTCATCCCGTACACCATCGGCGGCGGCGTCCGGGGCGTCGCGGACATGCGAGCCATGCTCCGCGCCGGCTCCGACAAGGTCTCCCTGAACAGCGCCGCCGTAAAGGACCCGGGAATAATAGACGAGGGGGCCGAGCGGTTCGGCAGCCAGTGCGTGGTCCTGAGCGCCGACGTCAAGCGCCGGGAGAACGGCAGCCCCGGCTGGGAGGTCTACCTGAACGGCGGACGGCTGAACACGCAGAAGGATGCCCTGGAGTGGCTGGTCGAGGGCGAGCGGCGGGGGGCCGGGGAGTTCGTGTTGAACAGCATGGACTCCGACGGCACCGAGACCGGGTACGACCTGGACCTCATCTCCTCCGTCGCCGAGAGGACAAGCGTGCCGATCATCGCCTCCGGGGGTGCCGGGCACCCGGACCACATGGTCGCCGCCGTCCGGGCCGGTGCCGGTGCGGTGCTCGCCGCGAGCATCTTCCACTTCGGGGAGTGGAGCATCGCCGGCGTCAAGGAGGAGCTCAAGAAGGCGGGGGTGCCGGTCCGGTGACGGGCGTGGAGGGGATACGTTTCGACGAGAGCGGCCTCGTGCCGGTCGTGACCCAAGACGCCGCCACCGGCGAGGTCCTGACCCTGGCCTACGCCAACCGGGAGGCCGTCGAGAGTACGCTCCATTACGGCGAGGCCTTCTACTACTCCCGCTCGCGCGCCGAACTCTGGCGCAAGGGAGCGTCCAGCGGCAACACCCAGAAGGTCGTCGAGGTGCGCCTGGACTGCGACGCCGACGCCTTGCTCTACAAAGTAGAGCCGCGGGGACCGGCCTGCCACACCGGGGAGACGAGCTGCTTCTTTACGACCGTCGCCGGTGAGAGCGTCGGTGTCTCCACCGGCGAAGCCCCGGGCGAGGAGAGCCCGGGGGCCATGATAGACCGGCTCGCCGCGACGATAGCCCGGCGGGCGCAGGAGAGGCCCGAGGAGTCCTACACGGCGAAGCTCCTCGGCCGCGGCACCGGGCGCGTGGCGCAGAAAGTCGGGGAGGAGGCGGTGGAGGTCGTGGTCGCGGCGCTTCAGGGAGAGGAGCTCGCCGAGGAGTCGGCGGACCTCGTCTACCACCTGCTGGTTCTGCTCGAGGAGCGGGGGGTGGGTCTCGAAGCGGTAGCGGGGGTGCTGCGTGACCGGCACCGCTAGCGGCACCTCTGGAGGTGCGGCGGGTGATCTTACACCCTCTCTCCCGGAGGCCCGGAAGCTGGCCGGGAGCTACGACGTGGTACCCGTCTACCGGGAGTTTATCGGGGACCTCGAGACCCCTATCTCCGCGGTCCTGAAGTTCTCCGGCGAGGAGAACGTCTTTCTCCTTGAGAGCGCGGAGGCGGGTGACGAGAGGTTCGGCCGGTACTCGTTCCTCGGCTTCGACCCCAAGCGCACGCTCTCCTACCGGAACGGCGTCTACACGGTGGTGGACGCCGACGGGGTCCGGGAGGTGCCCGCGGAGGACCCGTTCAGAGGCCTCGCGGAGATCTTGGGCCAGAAGACCGTCGCGCCGCTGCCGAACCTGCCGGCCTTTGTCGGGGGAGCGGTCGGGTACTTCTCCTACGATGCCGTGCGCTACCTGGAGAGGCTACCAGACGCTCCTCCCGACGACCTCGGCGTGCCCGAGGCGTGCTTCGCCGTCACGGACACCCTGGTGGTCTTCGACCACCTGCGCCACAAGGTGCTCGTGATCTCGCTGGTAGACGCCGGACGGCTGCGGGATGTCGAGGGTGAAGGGTTCTCGGCGGCCTACCGCCGGGCGGCGGACGACATCCGGCGGGTCTCGGAGAGGCTCTCCGCCCCGCTCCCGCCCCGCTCCCCCGGCGTGGGGGGTGGTTCGTTGGAGATCTCCTCGAACTTCACCGAGGCCGGGTACGCCGAGGCTGTGGAGCGGGCGAAGGAGTACATCCGGGCCGGAGACGCGTTCCAGGTAGTGCCCTCCCAGCGGTTCCAGACGGAGGTCGGGGAGCTCGACCCCCTGCTGCTCTACCGGGGCCTCCGCACGGTCAACCCCTCGCCCTACATGACGTACCTGAAGCTCGGGGACCTGACGCTGGTCGGGGCCTCGCCGGAGCCGCTGGTCCGGGTCGAGGGACGGCGGGCGATGACCCGGCCCGTAGCCGGGACCCGTCCGCGGGGAACGGACGCCGCCGGAGACGAAGCCCTCGCCCGGGAGCTGCTCGCCGACGACAAGGAGCGGGCCGAGCACGTGATGCTGGTGGACCTCGGCCGTAACGACCTCGGGCGTGTCTCCGTGGTTGGCTCCGTGGAGCTCACGAAGTTCATGGAGGTCGAGCGCTACTCGCACGTCATGCACATCGTCTCGACCGTAGAGGGTGACCTTCGACCGGAGCTCACGGCCCTCGATGCCCTGGCCGCAGCCTTCCCCGCCGGGACCGTCTCCGGTGCCCCAAAGGTGCGGGCCATGGAGATCATAGACGAGCTCGAGCCCACCCGCCGCGGCCCCTACGCAGGAGCCACCGGCTACTACGGGGTGGACGGCCGCCTGGACACCTGCATAACCCTCCGCACCGCGCTCCTCAAAGACGGCACCGCGTACTTCCAGGCCGGGGGGGGCGTCGTAGCCGACTCCGTGGCGAAGCTGGAGTATGAGGAGAGCCGCAACAAGGCCCGGGCCATCGTTCGGGCTCTGGAGGTAGCCCGCAGCCGCGAGCTGTGGCTGTAAAAGCGACCCTCAAGTACACGCTTGGCAGTCCGAATTACTATACCTGAACAAGAGGTAAAGGTTGTAGGGCTGGCAACGGTGTTCAAGGTGTTGTAGGTTGCGCAACGCGAGAAGGCTAGAGGAGGGGGGTCTCCTTTGAGAAGCATGATGCCGGGCTTCTTGTCCGGTTACGGCCGAGGTTATCCGAGGCGGCTGGTACTGGTGTGCGTGTTGGGCTTGCTCTTGCTGGCGTATGGTGCCGGGCCCGCGGAGGCACAGACGGGCGGTGCGGACATCCCGCCGGAGTACCTGGATCAGTACCAGGCGTCGGGAGCTTACTGGGGTCTGGACTGGACGATACTCGCCGGGATCGGCTCGGTCGAGAGCGACCACGGGGCGTACGGTAGCGCGGAAGGTTGTATCCTCGGGCCGCCCACGCCCTACGGCAGCGCCCACGGGCCGATGCAGTTCCTCGTCTCGTCCTGGGGCTTTGCCGGGGTGGACGGCACCGGCAACGGCTTCGTAGACTCGTGTGATTACCGGGATGCGATACCCTCGGCGGCCAACTACTTGAGGATGCACGGTGCCCCGGAGGATTACTACGCGGCGATCTACGCGTACAACCGTGCGGACTGGTACGTCGATGCCGTACGGGCCGAGGCGCAAAGGTACGACGCGATCTACAACTACTAACGGCGCGGGCCGGGCCCCCAAGGTCTCATCCTTCAGGTTAGCATGGCCTGTATCCCCGGGTATGTAGGGAGTTGTGCTCGGGGAGGACTCTCGGAAGGAGTGCGAAAGATGAGGCTAGCGGTCATCGGGCCCACAGGGGCTGGCAAGGGAGCCCAGGTCCAGCGGCTCTCGCAGAAGCTTAACCACACCCGTATCTCGACCGGAGAGTTGATCCGGGCTCAGATAAGGGCCGGTACGGAGATCGGGAAAGGGATAGAAGGGCATCACAACAGGGGAGAGGCTGTCCCGGACGAGGTGGTCCTGCAGCTCCTGTTACCGCGCCTCCAGCCGGCGGGAGGTTGGATCCTCGACGGCTACCCCCGCAACCTCGCGCAGGCCCGGGGGCTGGACTCCGTGCTCGAAGAGCGTGGCACGAGCGGTCTGAGCCGCGTGATCGCGCTCGAAGGCCTCGAGGAAGAGGAGCTGGTGGAGCGGGTGACGAGCGGCCGGCGCCACAGCCAGGCGACGGACATGGTCTACCACCTCCGGCATGACCCGCCGCCGCGCCCCGCCGACCGCACGGACCCTGGTCCGTTCGTGGTCCGCCCGGACGACACCGAGGAGGCCGTCCGGCGGCAGCTAGAGGAGTATCTCCGGGAGGCCGAGGCGATAAAGGAGCGCTACGGGGGGAGGGGCATCCTCGCCGTCGTGAACGCTCGCCAGCCCATCGAGAAGGTGACGGAGGATATCCTGGCCGCGCTCGGCCGCGAGGGTAAGTAGAAGAGAGCCGGCGCCCGCAAGGCGTGGACGCCGGCCCGGCGGTCGGTGCTAGAGGCCCAGCTTCTCGCTGAGCTTCTGCTGGTCGAAGCCTATGATGACCTCGCCGTCGATAACGGTAGTGGGGGTGGACTGGGAGTTCATCTGGACCATCTCCTGCATGGCGTCGAGGTCCTCCCGGATGTTCTTCTCGGTGAACTCCACGCCCTTCTGAGATAGAAACTCTACCTCCTGGTGGCAGGCGCCTCAGCCGGGCTGCGTGTAGACGATGACGTTCTCTGCGGCCACGTCTCCTCCTG
>JACCZN010000027.1 GCA_013695915.1 Rubrobacter sp. | reverse complement strand
TAGCCATCGCCACCGCCCTGATGCCGGAGCTCTCCGAGAGACACTCCCTGGGCGACGAGGAGGGCTACCGCGAGACGCTCTCCTTCGGCCTGCGGACGATGGCCTTTATGATGGTCCCGGCCTCCGTAGGCCTCGTAGCCCTCGCCACCCCGATAATAGGGGTGCTGCTGGAGCGCGGGCAGTTCGGGCCCGAGGACACGGCGAGCGTGGCCTCGCTCCTGGTAGCGTACTCGGTCGGGCTCCTGGGCTACGCGGCGTACTTCTTCCTGGTCCGGGCGTTCTACTCCCGCCAGAATACAAAGACCCCGGCCTTGCTGAACGTGGGCCTCTTCGGGCTCTACACCGCCCTGGCCTACGGCCTCTCGCAGCTCCTGGGGCTGGGCGTCGTGGGCGTTGCGCTCGCGCTCAGCGGGGCGAACGCCGTCCTCGCGCTGGTCTGCTTGGCGGCGACGCGGTGGGAGCTCCGGAGCATCGGCGGGCGGCGGCTCCTGATCTCGCTGACCAGGATACTCCTGGCCGGGGCCGTGATGTACGCCGTCGCCCGGGGGGGGCTCTACCTCTTCGGGGACGGCTCGGGATTCACCGAGCGGCTCGTCGTCCTGGCGGCCGTCGGGGGCGCCTCCCTCGCGGCCTACCTCGGTGCGGCCTACCTGCTCCGGGCAGAGGAGATCAAATCCGCCGCCCTCCTCCTGCACCGCCGGGGCACCCCCGCGCCGGAGGACCAGACGCCCGCACCGTAGCAGGGCCTGTTAGAGAGCCGGTAGGAAAGTCCTTCTTCAAGCGGATCCCGGTAGCCAAGAGCCGATCCGAACCCCAATTCTTGCCGCTTTTCGGTTCGATCAGTCGTAGTATCCTACGCCGCTGCCTACTAATCTACCGGCGCTTTAGGGCCCGTCGTTCTGAGCCTGCCAGACGGCCCGGGAGAGCTCCTCGATAGACTCCTTGCCCTTCTCCGGGTCCTTGGAGCCGTGCTTGGTCAGGATGGCTAACGCGTAGTCGCGGTCCGCGCCCTCCACTATCGCGACGTCGTTGTAGACTTTGTAGAGCCAGCCGGCCTTGTTCGCCACCTCCGCCTCTTCGGGCAGCCCCTCCTCGGACCACTGCTCGACCTCGTTCTCGCGCATGAGGCTTACCATCTCGCGACAGCTCTCTGCGCTCGCGGCCTCCCCTCGGGGGATGCTCTCCATCATGGCGGCCATGTCCCGCGGCGTGGTGCGGTTGTCCACGGAGGGTACGACGCCCCGCTCGCTCGCCACCTTCCAGTAGAGCACCGTGTCCCCGGCCCCGAGGTCCCGGGCGACATCGTTGACGTGGCCGGGACCGCCCACGATGCGGGTCAGGGCGTTGGTCGCCACGTTGTCGGACTGCGTCATCATCATCCGCAGGTACTCTTCCACGGTGTGGTACGTCCCGGGCGGCTCGTACTGGAGTGTCCCGGCCCCCGCCGCCCAGTCTTCGGGCGTGGTAACGAAGCCGTCCTCCAGCGAGAGCTCCCCGCTGTCCACCTTGCGGTAGACGGCGGTCATTATCGGGACCTTTATCACCGAGGCGCTGAAGAACTCCTCGCCGGGACGCACCCCGTAGCCCCACCCTCCCTCGAGGTCCCGCACGTAGACCCCGGCGACCCCGTCGTACTCCTCCACCACGCCCCGGAGCTCCTCGAGCGCCCCCTCGACCCGCTCCCTCGCCCCGTCCGGCACGCTCTCCGAGACAGGCTCCGGCGGGGGGAACTCCGCAGGGCCTGCCTCCGGGAGGTCCCGGGGCTCCACGGCCTCCTCCTGTACACCAGCCTCCGCCGGGTCGTCGAGGTAGACGGCGGAGACGAGGTCCTCCGGCACACCCGAGAGGACGGCCCGCTCGTTCTCCGGGCGATCCGGCTCGTCAGCCAGGATCGAGCGCTGTGCCCGCCACGAACCGTCTACCTGCTGCATGAAGAGCACGAAGTCCACGCGCTCCCCGGGCGCCCCTACCCGTACGGAGGCCCAGGAAGGGTCGTCGGCGCTCCGGTAGGTTCCCAGGACGTCCTCCCGCCCGACCTCCGGCACCTCGGAGGCCACCAGCCGGTAGGCGGCCGCCGAAGCGGAGTCCTCCGTCCCGGGCTCCGGCTCCTCCGTATAGCTCTCTGCCGGTGAGGCCTCGCCGGGGAGAGACTCTTCGGGGGGAGGCTCCTCGGGGACAGGGTCTTTCCGGGCGGGCCCGGCATCTGGTGTGGGGTCCGGGGCTGGAGGGCCGGCCTCCCGGTCTGTGGGCTCTCCGAGGCTCGCAAGGTCCGGCACCTGGCGGGGCATCTCCGGCGCGTAGCCCAGGGCGTACAGGGCACCCACGACCAGTATCGGCAGCATCGCGACCGCGACCATCCACCGCCGCCGGTGCCGGCGTCTCGAAGCGCGGAAGACCCTGGGTCCGTCCCTCAACGCGCCCCTCCCGTCGCCGGACCGATAGAGGTGCCTGCCGGAGAGGCGGGATGCCCGGTTACCCGCAGTATCGCAGCCCCGGCTCTCGGACCCTCGCTCACCCCGGTATCGTAGCATGCTGGGGGATGCGTCCCGGCGGCGCTACCCGGGCAGGTCCTGCCCCATGAGAGCTCTCACGTAGCGGAGCGGATGGAGGTCCCGGAGCGCTCCACAGAGCCGACAGCTTCGGCTCTGCTGCGGATTACATCGGCGTCTTCCGCCAGTCCGCACCCGCTTGCAACCCTTTTGTAACGGCTTGGCTTGGATTCGGGGGGCTGCTCCTTTACACTCCAGAGCCTATGGTGGGCTCGTGCAACGTGTGTAGTGAAGTAGATGGCGTAGTGCGTTACGGTGGTGAAGAGGGAGGCCCGGCAGGGCGCCTTCCGTGCCCGCGCTGCTCCGCCGCCGGAGCGCGTCCGGAGAACCAGCTAGCGCCCGGATCATGAAGGTATCCATCCGGCCGCTGGAGAACGATGAGCTTCAGGACGGCATAGCCGAGTTGCGCGTGGCTACCTACCCGGGCTTCCCGGAGGCCCACGAGACCGAGTACTACGCCTCCTTCTACCGCTGGTACCTGAACCACCCTCTGGCGGGACAGGTCTACCGTTGGGCCGCGATCTCCGGGAAGGATCAGGTCGTGGGTCATCTGGCGGCACTGCCCCAGTACTACCGGATAAACGGTCGGCGGGTCGTCGCCCACACACCCGGGGACTACATGGTGCTGCCGGGCTACGGGTTCCAGGCGCTCCCCCTCATGCGGACCTTCTTCCGGGCCACCGAGAACTGCGTGGCCTGCGACATGGTCCCCGCGGTAATACAGGTCGAGACCCGGCTCGGCGCCGAGGTGGTCGGCCGGATGCAGTACTCGGCCAAGCTGCTGAACGTCTCCAGGCTCCCGGTCCCGGCGCTCCCCGAGCGGGCGAGGAAGCTCCTGGGACTACCGGCCCGGTTCGCTCCCCCCCGGGGCTTCGAGACCGGCGGGGAGGCCCGGCAAGCCGGAGAGACCTACGCCGCCCCCCGGCCGCGCGCGCCGATACCCACCCCCGTGAAGGCCTTCCTGAACCGCGCGCTGGAGGAGATAGACGGCGTGCTGGTCCGGGGCTTCGGGGGAGCCGCGAAGGTAGAGGAGTTAGAAGAGTTCGGCGAGGAATTCGACGATCTCTTCGAGAAGGTCGCCGCCGTCGTGCCCTGCGTGCCGGAGAAGGACGCCCGGTTCCTGAACTGGCGCTACGGTCCCGGCTCCCCGCAGGGCCCGGTCACCGTGCTCGGCGTGCGGGGCAGTAATGGCCTCCTCGGCTACGCCGTGCTCAAGACGGCTTCCGCCGGGCAGGACGGTTATATACTGGACCTCACCACGGTGCCGGGGTACCAGGAGGTGGCGCGGGCGCTCCTGCGCGAGTCCGTGCTCTACTTCCGGCGGGCCGGGGCGCATATAATCCGGTACCGCTTCCTGGAGTCCCCGACCTCGCTCGGGGCGCGGGACCTCAGGCGGCTGGCGTTCTTCTACCGGGGCGGGCGGCGGAACACGCTGCTGACGAGGTTCGAGGACGGAGGTTTGCACAAAACCGCTCGCATCCTCGATAACTGGTCGTACAATATCGGCGACGGCGAGGCGACCTTCTGGTTGAGGTAGCCTGGCGGGATTAGCTCCGGGGCCTGCCGCCCAGGCGGTGTGGCCCCAAACGCGGTGCCGGGTAGAGACACCCCCGGCCGGTCTTTCATTCGACGTTAGGAGGCGGGATCATGGCGGTAGACACACAGAACGCGACGGGCGAGATCCGCGAGTGGGTAAAGGAGAACGTCACCGGTAGCGGGGAGCTCTCCGACGACTACCAGCTCATAGAGAACGGGGTATTGACCTCGTTGCAGACGGTGGAGCTCGTGATGTTCCTCGAGGAGAGGTTCGGGATCAGCGTCGAGGACGAGGAGCTCGACGAGGAGAACTTCGGCACGGTCGGCTCCATAGCCTCCCTCGTGGCGAGCAAG
>JACCZN010000329.1 GCA_013695915.1 Rubrobacter sp. | reverse complement strand
GTTCAAGGGTGAACTCGGAGTCGTTCTTGTCCTGCCGACAATAAATACAATTCCGCGTAGCCACTGCTCACTCCAAAATACTGCGACGAAGTCCAAATAAACTTAACTTGTCATTGTACCGACACGCCCCATATACAGCGGGTTTCATAGAAGCTGAACCGGGCGACGGTAGCCACAGTGTTCAAAGAAGCCCAGAGCATCCGCTGAGCTGGCCGCCGAGATCGCTTCGCCAAGTGCCTCGATCAAAGCCTCTCGGGTACGCGCTTGGGCCTTCCTCAGTAGAGTCTTTATCTTTGAGAACGCTTCTTCTATTGGGTTCAAGTCCGGCGAGTAGGGAGGCAGATACAAAAGCTCTGGTGTGAACCCATGTTTCCGGACAGTGTCCATAGTCAACCTCTGCCCTTCAGGACATGTAGTGCCTCGAACTCTACTGGTGGCAGATACCCGAGGCTGGAGTGTAGTCGATTCTCGTTGTAGACCTCCTCGATGAACCCTCCTATGTTCTCTTTGGCTTCCTCAAAGTCGCGGTAGTCCTTCAGGTAGACCTCCTCCATTTTCAGATTCCGGAAGAAGCTCTCGGCTTTGGCGTTCTCGTAGGGATTGCCCACAGAGGACATGCTGATGAGGGCTCCGGTTTCCTTTAACCGGAGTACGTACTCGCTTGAGGCGTACTGCACCCCCTGATCACTATGGTGGATCAGTCCCGCGGCGGGCCGTCGAGCAGCGAGCGCCATCTCAAGCGCCCGGAGTGTCAGGCGAGTGTCTATGAACCGCGACAGATGCCAGCCAACACATTTGCGCGAATATGCGTCCACAATCGCCGCCAGATAGCAGAAGGTAGTGGGCAACCGGATGTAGGTGATATCCGCCACCCAGACCTGGTCGAGGTCGTTTATCTCAATGCCCTTGATGAGGTTCGTGTACCTCCTGAATGAGTGAGCCGAGTCGGTGGTCACCTTGAAGCGACGTTCTAGCTGACACAGAAGCGACTCATGGCGCATGATCCTCAACACGCGCTTGTGGTTCACACTCCATCCTTCACGCCTGAGGGCCGCGGTGACCCGGCGGTAACCGTAGCCAGAAAACTCCAGAACGATCCGCTCTATAGCGTCCCGAAGTGCCACATCCTTTTTCAGCTTCTTCGTGCCAGAGGGACGTTCGTAGTACCACGAGCGGCTGACACCCATCAGATCGCAGAGCTTTTCCATAGACATCGCAGGATGTTCTTCACGCACGCGCTCGATCACGGCATGCCTCCTGGTGAGTGCATGCTCTTTAGCGACTTTTTTAAGATCGCATTCTCCAGAGAGAGTTGTCCGCAGAAACGCTCCAGCTCGGCTATCTTCGCCTCTAAAGCTTCGTCGCCGGAGACCTGCTTTTCGGTGAAGGCCGCCTCGCCGCGCTCTTCGTATTCTTTGCGCCATCTCAGCAGTACGCTCTCTGCGAGGTTGTGTTCGCGGCAGATCTGGGCGGGACGCTTCTCGCCAGTAGCTATCTGCCGGCAGCACTGCAGTTTGAATTCCCTGGTGTGGTTTCTTCTCCGATTGGACACTCTCTCCTCCTCGATCCGGATGTAACTCTACATCCAGTCTCCAGAGAAGTTGACTTACGAAACTGTCCGGTCGAATGGGTTCACCCCACTGGGGACACTTGAGCCAGGGGCGAGAAGGGCTACCGCGATGGGGCGCGGCGGCCCGGACTATCCTTGAGGAGGTGTTGGCCGAGACGGTGATCGAGGGCCTACTGATGGAGATCAAAGAGCGACGTGCCTTGCTACGGAGTCATGGTATCGAGGTGAGCGTCGATGGGTGCAAGATATGAGGTAAGCCACTCCGCACGACTCTCCATCCCTCACCGGCAAGTAGCCGCGGGTTGTCCTACGGCGCGGTCTACCGTCGGGCGCGCCCATCCCTCTCGTCTACGAGAGCCCGGTGGGCCGGGGCTCCGCCCCGCGCGGAGGCGACCTCACCGGAGACTACCGTATGGGTGACAGTGGGAAGCCCCAGAGACTCGCCGACCACTATCAGGTCGGCCTTTGCACCCTCACGGACCTCACCCCGGTCCGGGAGACCCGCCGCCCGGGCCGGGCCGGAGGTTACCAGGGCCACAGCCGCGGGTAGCGGGACCGCTCGTTTGCGGGCCAGCTCGAAGACGGCCTGCAACAGGCTCGGCGGATGGTAGTCCGAGCAGAGAGCGTCCACGAGACCGAGCTCGACCGCCTCGGTGGCGCAGAGGTTTCCCCCGGAGGAGACTCCCCGCACCGCGTTTGGAGCGCCCATGCAGACAGAGAGCCCGAGCTCTCTCGCCCGGCTAGCGGACCTGGCGTTTACGGGAAACTCCGAGATGCTGACACCCTTCTCCGCGAGCAGCTCGACCCGCTCCGGGGTGTCGTCGTCGTGCGAGGCGAACAGGGTGCCGCGGTCGGCGGCTGCACCGGCTATCCGCTCTACCCTGTCGAGGTGGAGGCTGTAGCCGTTGGCCCGGGCCTCCTCTATCGCGGCGGCCACCTGCGACTCCCCGGCGCCGCGGTCCTGCATCCAGTAACGTCTGAACCACTCCAGGTCCCGGAACTGTCCCTGGCCCGGCGTGTGGTCCATGACGGAGACGATGCCGACCCTCGATGAGCGCAGGACCTCCTCCACGGCATCGGACGAACCCTTGTCGGGCAGCTCGCAGCGCACGTGTACTTCGTGGCGCGCGAGGCCTTCGTTCCGGAGCCGTTCGACCAGCTCGCACAGCTCGCGCCCCCGGTCCAGGGTACGGCCGTTGCCTTCCATAAAAGAGAGGGCGTGGAAGCCGGTCGTGACCCCCGAGGTCATGAAGTAGCGGTCCATCTCGAGAAAGGCCAGCTCGGGCGAGAACTCCACCCCGGGGCGCGGGGTGAGCTGCTTCTCTATGGCGTCGGAGTGCAGGTCCACGATACCGGGCAGCACGTACCGTCCCGCGGCATCCAGCACCTCACCGCCACCGTTCTCGGCCCGAGCCGAGATCCCGGCTACCTTGCCGTCTTCGAGCACCACGGAGGCTCCCTCGCGGACGCCCTCCGGGGTTACGACCCTTGCGTTGTTGATGGTCCGGAGCACGCTACACGCCCACCGCTAGCTCCGCCGCCTCGCCTGCCGGACCGCACCAGCGGACACAGCCCTCCTCGAGCACCAGCACCCGGTCGGCGAGGGCGGAGAGGCTCTCCGCGTCATGGAAGATGCCGATCATGGTCGTACCGGCGTCGTTTAGCTCCCGGATGGCGTCCAGGGAGAGGGCACGGGTCTCGGGGTCCAGGGCGCTCGTAGGCTCGTCCAGCAGCAGGAACCGGGGACGGCTCACGAGCGCCCTCGCCAGGTTGACCCGCTGCTGCTCACCGCCGCTCATCGTGGCCGGGTACGCCTCCTGTAAGCTGGACGGCAACCCCAGAGACCCCAGGATTGCGGCGGCCCGCTCCGCGGCCTCCTCCGGGGAGAAGCCCCGGCGGACGAGCGGCTCGGCGACCACTTCCCGGGCGAGAGTGCGCGGTATCGCGCGCAGGAACTGGGAGACGTAACCGATCTCCCCCTCTCGCAGCCGCAGGACGGTACGTTCATCGGCGGCGGCCAGGTCCACCGGCCCGCTCTCCGTGGTGTAGAGTACGCTCCCGCTGCTTGGCAGGTAGCGTCGGTAGAGGCAGCGTAGCAGGGACGACTTCCCGGAGCCCGAGCGTCCCACGACACCCAGGAACTCGCCGGGCTCGACGGCGAAGCTCACGTCTTCGAGCGCCCGCAGGCGGCGGCCTTCCAGCATGTGGAGGGTAAAGTGCTTGGAGAGGGAGTCGGCTTTCAGGTGGTAGCTCATACGCCTCCTGGCGAGTCTAGACGGCGGAGTTCACGAGTAGCTGGGTATACGGGTGCTGGGGGTCCTCCAGGATCTGGTCCGTAAGCCCGGCCTCGACCACGCGCCCGTGGCGCATCACGAGCGCGCGCTCGGTCAGGAGGCGCACCACGCCGAGGTCGTGCGAGATCACGACGGTCGCGACCCCCGTCTCGCGCTGGATGTCCCGGATGAGGTCCAGGATCCTGGCCTGCACCGAAACGTCGAGGCCCGTCGTGGGCTCGTCGAGGATTAGCAGGGCGGGCCGGTTTGCCAGGGCTCTGGCGAGCTGTACCCGCTGGCGCATCCCGCCGGAGAAGTGGCGCGGGGCCTCGTCCATGCGCGAGACGGGGATCTCGGCCCGCGAGAGGAGTTGCGAGGCCCGGTCGCGCATCCCGCCGATATGCCGCCACTCCGCCGCCAGGAGCCGCTCGGCCACATTCCCCCCGGCGGTGACGTCGAGGTCCAGGCCCTGCTGCGGTGTCTGGTAGACGATACCGATGTCGAAGTCCCTGAGCCTCCGGCGCTCGGCGGCGTCGGCGGCGAAGATGTCCCGTCCGCCGAACCGGGCGAACCGCGCCGCCCCCGACGAGGGCTCCGTATCGAAGGAGAGGCAGGCGGCGACCGTGCTCTTCCCGCTCCCGGACTCCCCGACCACCCCGAGCACCTCTCCCGGCCCCACCTCGAACGAGACGCCGGCGCAGGCGACGACCGTACCGCAATGGGGACAGGTGTTGTCTGCGGGCCCGGGACCGGTGGAGGCGACGCACCGCCCGCACCCGCGCCCGTAGAGCTTGGTGAGCCCCTCGACCTGGAGGACCATGCCGTTCACGGGTCCACCTCGAACCCCAGGTGAGTCTCTCTGAACCCGAGCCTCCGGTAGAGCTCGTGGGACTCGGCGCGCTTGGTGTTAGAGGTCAGCGAGAGCTTGTAGGCTCCCGACCTCCGGGCGCGGTACATCGCCTCCAGTATCAGGGCCTTGCCGATCCCTCTCCCCTGACGGCTCTCCTCCACCACGAGGTTCTCCACGACCGCATAGGGCGAGCCGCCGTGCGCGAGGTTCGGTACTACTATGAGGACGAGCGTGCCTACGAGCCACCCGTCCTCCTCGGCCACGAGCGTCGTCTGGTCCGGGTCCGCAAGGACGCGCATAAAGAGCCGGCGAGAGTCCTCTCTACACAGGGCGTCCGTCCACAGATACGGTCCCTCGAGCAGGTCGTAGAGCTCCAGCAGCCGGTCCAGGTCGCCCGCTTCCGCAGCCCGGACCTTCATCGCCTCTCCTCCAGCCGCCGGTCGCAGAAGCTGGTATCCGAGCAGGTGAAGTACGTCTCGCCGCTCCTCTCGTCGGTCAGCTCGTCGAGGAAGGTGTCATCAGAGCCGCAGCGGCGGCAGTGGGCTCCGCGGGGGAAGCTCTCGACCCGGAAGCGGTAGTCCTCGAACTCCAGGGGCTCTACGCTGGTGTGAGGCGGCACGGCGTAGATGCGCTTCTCGCGGCCCGCCCCGAAGAGCGCGAGGTTCGGCGCGTGATGGAGCTTGGGCACGTCCCAGCGCGGGATGGGGCTCGGGTCCATGAGGTAGCTCCCGTTCACGACTACCGGGTAGCGGGCCCCGACCGTGACCTCGCCGTGCTTCGCCACGCTCTCGTAGAGGAAGAGCCACATCTTCGAGTAGTCCCGCTCGGCGTGCATCCTGCGCGCCCGGGAGATACGCGGCTCCACGCGCTCCAGCGGCTCGGGTATCGGTACCTGGAAGACCAGGATCTGGTCCCCCCGCAGCGGCTCCTCCGGGATGCGGTGGCGAGTCTGCACTATCGTGGCATCCCGGGCGTCCAGGGTAGTCTCTACCTCCGCCATCCGGGAGACGAGGCTCCGCATGTTGACCGCGTTGACCGAGGCGTCCGCCCCCTGGTCTATGGCCTTGTAGGTGTCACCGGGACCGACCAGGGAGAGCGAGAGCTGGAGCCCCCCGGTCCCCCACCCCCGCGCCAGGGGCATCTCCCGGCTGCCGAAAGGGACCTGGTGGCCGGGGATGGAGACGGCCTTGAGGGTCTTGCGCCGCAGCTCCCGCTTGGACAACTCATCGAGGAACGCGTAGTTATAGCCGGGGCCGTTCCCAAGGCCCGGCACCGCATCGCGCAGTAGCTCGTCAACCGTCAACCTGCGCCGCCTTTCTCTGTACCTCCCGCAGCCGGTCCAGCGAGGACTGGAAGGTCACGTAGTGGGGGAGCTTGAGGTGCTCGACGAACCCCGTGGCCTCTATGCCGTCCGCGTGGTAGAGGACGAACTCCTCGTCCTCCGCCGGACCGGCGGGTCCCTGCTCGCGCTCCGCCCCGGCCCGGATCGCGGCGTCCAGGATCGCCATAGAGATAGCCTTGCGCTCGCACCGCCCGAAGACGAGACCGTAGCCCAGAGACATCGCGGGCTCGTCCGCCTCGCCCTCGCCGCCGTAGCCCATCTCCCGCCCGACGGCCTCTACCTCCGTACACAGGACCTCCCCGACCTCGACTCCCTCCCCGAGGTGCGGGTGCTCTACCCTGACCGGCAGGTACCCCGTACGGAACTCCGCCAGGGTGGGGTGCACCGCACCGTATCCGCGCAGGGAGCTGTAGGCGAGGGCGGTCATGGCCCCGGCCTCTCCCCGGGAGAGGCTTTGCAGCCGCCCGGAGCGCGACGCCGGGACCGCGAGCGCCTCCCGGGTCAGGTCGAACGGCCCGGCTCCGGGCTCCCGGGGCTCGGGCCCCTCTACCATCCCGGCCTCCCGCAGGAGGTCGGTGACGCGGGGCAGCCTGCCTTCCCCGTCCGTCGTTCCCGCGCCGTTCGGCTGGGGTTTCTCTGCCCGTTGGAGCCCCAGGAGACGCTGGGAGTAGTCGCGGGTGGGGCCGAGGAGTTGTCCGCCGGGCACGTCCTTGAAGGTGGAGGAGATGCGACGGATCAGGCGCATCTCCTGCGGGTCCGCGGTCTGCGTGTAGCCCGCGCGCGGCAGCGTGGAGCGGTAGGCTCGCAGGAGGAACGCCGCCTCCGCCAGGTCCCCCTGCGCCTGCACCACGGCGCGGGCCGCGAGCCTCGGGGCGTAGAGGCCCGCCTCGCTCATCACGGAGTCCACGGCGTACCGCAGCCCGCCCTCCACCTCCTCAACGGAGGGTCCGGACCCTCCGGGAGCGGCGTCCTCCAGCATCTCCGCGGCCTTTATGGCCTCCTCGCCGCCCTTTACCGCCGTGTAGGCCACGAGGAGATCACCTCCAGACGCGTGGAGCGCGGCAGGCCGGCGACCATCCCGGCCTCGTCCACCAGGTACGCGTCGACCCCCAGCGGGTAACCGGCCCGGCTCTCCCGGAGCGCCTCCGCCTCCGATACAGGGAGCCCCTCTACGCCCAGGTTTCGGGACTCCGGCACGCCGGGGCCACCGAGCCTCAGGGCGAGGGAGCCGGTCTCCGCGAGCCGGACGACAGCGTAGATCACCGTCGCACCCCGCTCCGGGTACTCCAGGCTCCCGCGCTTGAGTTCCGATGCCAGCCCGCCGGCCTCGGCGTCGAGCATCAGGGCGAAGTCGGCCTCCGGCGGCGGCACCGCCCGAGCCCCGGTCAGGCGGGAGAGCCGGTCCTCCGTCTCCCGCGCGCCCGTGCCAGCTACGCAGAGGGTGACCTCCGGGTCCAGGAGCGTCCGCGCCACGGTCTCGGGGGCGGCGACGTCGAACGGCGGCAGAGCGAAGACCTTGCCGGGGCTGGCCGTGGCTTCCAGGAGGCAGCGGAAGACACGCTGGGAGCCGAAGACCGGGTCGAAGGTCTTCACGCCATCTCCTCGAACTCGACGCGGGTAGACTGTACCCCGGCCCACCGCTCGCGCCGGGCCTCCCGGGTAGACTCCAGGCTCATCGCCAGCTCCGCGCGCAGTTCCTCCGCACCCTCCCGGCGGCTCGCGGCGTCCACTATAGCGGCGCAGAGCGCTCGCTCCGGGTCGTGGCCCGGGACCATCCCCCAGCCCGGCTCGCCGTCCAGGTCCACCTCACAGCTCGTCACCAGGACCTCGCCGAGGTTGAATACCTCGTTGTCTACCGTCTCCCTGGTCCGGGCCATCACCAGGGCAGCCTGGGGTGCGGAGGTCACCTTCGCCCCGGCTTCCTGCAAACACCGGTCGGCGAGCCTCTTGAGGCTCTCCGGGGAGGCGTAGGCGATGGCCTCGTAGGTCTCTTGCGCGCTGGTCATGCGTCCCCTTTCACGTCGCGCAACGTTACCTGTACCCTCGTAGCGTCACCCCGGAAGTACGTGACGCCCCACTCGGCGGGGGTGCCGTCTTCCAGGGTGTCTAGGCTCTCGACCCTGAGCAACGCGGCCCCCGGCTGGATGCCCAGGTAGCGTGCGCTGTCTCCCTCCGCGGGCTCTACCTCGAACGTCGAGCGCGCCCGGTGCATCTCCAGCCCGTAGTGGCCCCGGATCAGGGCCCTCGAGGAGCTGCACCTTCCCCGCAGGAGCTCGTAAACCCCCGGGAAGAGCTCCGCGCGGAGGTGCTTGGTGCCGTAGACCAGGGGTATCTCTCCGGCGTAGCGTATCCGCTCGAAGGCCACCAGCGGCTCGCCCGGCGGGATGCCCAGAGCCGCAGCCGCGCGACCTCGGGCGCCGACATTCCTGACCCCGAGGATCTTCTGGGAGGGCCGGAGGCCGGCCCGGTTTACCGAGTCTGAGAAGCTCATCTTCTCCGCCACGCGGTAGTCTATGCGCGCGGAGCGCACGAAGCTCCCCCGGCCCCTGACCCGGTAAATGAGGCCTTTGCTCTGCAGGTGGTTCAGCGCCTGCCCCGCCGTGTGACGGTTGACGCCGTGCTCCTCCGCCAGCGCATGCTCCGTGGGCAACCGGTCTCCCACGCCGTACTCGCTGCGCAGCATCGCACCCTCGATCTCCTCGGCCATCCGCACGTAGATCGGTATCCTTCCTTCGCCGCGCGTCTCCATGCCCTTTACCTTGCGCTCCCGGACCACTCCCCGCAATCCCCCTGTCTAGACAAGCCAGGATTGGAGAGAGCCAGACCTATGGCCGCGAGCCACTCCGTGCCAGCTCCCGCCGCCGAGGTCCGCATCCCGGGCAAATCAGATCAGGCGTTCCCGGATAGACGAGGAGACGCGCTCGACGGCCAGGATGATCACGAAGACGAAGATAATGATCGTCAGCACCTCCGGGTACTGGAAGAGGCGCATCGAGGTCAGGAGCTGGAAGCCGATGCCCCCGGCCCCGACGAGGCCGAGCACGACCGAGTTGCGGATGTTTATGTCCCAGCGGTAGAGGGTCATCCCGATAATGGCCGGCGTCACCTGCGGCACCACCCCGAAGGCGAGGGTCTGCAAGGGGTGCGAGCCTGTCGAGCGCAGCGCCTCCACCTGTCCGAAATCTATCTCCTCTATCGCCTCGGCGTAGAGCTTGCCGAGCATGCCGATAGAGCTGATCGCGAGGGCGAGGGTGCCGGGGAACGGCCCCAGGCCGACGGCGGCGACGAAGATGAGCGCGAAGATCAGGTCCGGTATAGCCCGCGTGAAGATGATTATGGACCGCGAGACGTGGTAGAGGATGGCGCTCGGCGCGATGTTCTGCGCGGCGAGGAAGGCCAGCGGCACCGAGAGCAGCGCGGCTATTATCGTGCCCACCACCGCCATCTGCAGCGTCTCCAGCGAGGCTAGGGCGACATCCGGCACGACCTCCAGGCTCGGCGGGAACATGCGGCCGACGAGGTTCACGAGGTCCGGCAGGCCCTGCGCGAACACGACGGGGCTGAACTGCACCGCCAGCATGCTCTGCACGAGGAACGCCCCGATCAGCACGAGCCCCAGGAACTTGAGCGCCCGCCTCAGGGAGCCGGAGCCGCCGGTCTTCGGGAGACCGGGAGACTTCGAGCTCACCGCAGAGCCTCCTGCGCCTCCGCTCCGTAGACACTCTCTATCTCCGCGGAGCCGAGGTCGCCCTTCTTGCCGTCGAGCACCAGCTCCCCCTCCCGGATGCCCAGGATGCGGTCGGCGTAGCGGTCTGCGAGGTTCACCTGGTGGAGGTTGCAGAGGACCGCGTAACCCTCCTCGTTCGCCAGCGAGCGCAGGGTATCCATGACGACCTTCGCCGACTCCGGGTCCAGGCTCGCCACCGGCTCGTCGGCCAGTATCATCGAGGGGCGCTGGGCCAGGGCGCGGGCTATCGCCACCCGCTGCTGCTGGCCGCCGGAGAGCGTGTCCGCCCGCTGGGCCGCCTTGTCGCCGAGGCCTACCCGCTCCAGGCACTCCAGGGCCACCTGCCGCTCCTGCTTGCTGAAGCGCCGGAAGCAGCTCGTGAGCACCGGCATGTCTACCATCCGCCCGCAGAGGACGTTCTGCAGCGCGCTGATGCGCTTGACGAGGTTGAACTGCTGGAAGACGAAGCCCATCTTCTTGCGGGCCCGGCGGAGGTCGTTGTTCGAGAGCCCCGTCACGGAGCCGCCCTCCAGCAGCACCTCCCCGGAAGTGGATTCGGCCAGGCGGTTGATACACCTCATGAGGGTGGACTTGCCCGCCCCGCTCCTACCCACGATCACCGCGAACTCGCCGGGTGTCACGGAGAAGGACACCTCAGAGAGGGCTCGCGTGCCGTTCGGGTAGACCTTGCTCAGCTTCTGTACTTCGAGGAGCTCTGTCACAGACTCGCCTTTCCGCTCACTCTTCAGCAAGCTCTTCGAGGTCGAGGTCCAGCGTATCTATGAGGTCCCGGATCGAGTCGTAGTCCTCGTTGGAGCCCTCGGTGTACCCGGCGATGCCCTCCGGCAACTCGCCGAGCTCGTCGGCGGTCACGTTGAGGAAGGCCTCCTGTACCTCCTCTTTGACCTCCGGGGGCAGGTCCTCTCTCACGGAGATCGGGCTGTTCGGGATCGGCTCGGACTCGTGGATGATCTCGATCTCGTCCTCGTCGAGCGCCCCCTCCTCTACCATAGTGTTGTAGATGGTGCTGGCGATTGCTCCCCCGTCCACATCACCGTTCTGGACCGCGAGCCCCGCGGCGTCGTGCCCTCCGGCGAAGATGGTCTCCGCCAGGTCCTCATCCGGGTCCATCCCGGCGTCCGCAAAGCCCTTTGTCGGGAAGAGGTTCCCGGAGGTAGAGGCCGGGTCCACGAAGGCGAAGGTCCCGCCTTCCAAGTCCTCGATCTCCTCGATGTCGCTGTCCTGCTGGGTGATTATGTAGCTGTTGTAGGTCGGTTCTTCCTCGCCTTCCTCCTCGACCTGCACGGCGACGGCCTCAGCCCCGGCCACCTCCGCCGCCAGCACGTAGGAGAGGGGACCGAACCAGGCTATATCGACGTTCTCCGAGCGCATGGACTCGATGATCCCCGAGTAGTCCGTGGCCGTGAAGAGCTCTACCTCAACCCCGAGCTCCTCGCCCACGAACTCCGCTATCGGCTCGTAACGCTGGACCACCTCGTCGCCATCCTCCGCCGGGATGAGCCCCATGACCAGCGGGTCCGGTATACCCTCGATCTCGGCCGCCGCACCCTCTTCTTCGCCGCCGCACCCGACCGCCAGCGCGAGTACGACCAGAGACGCGAGCGGCAGCCTGACCCTGCGTGCTACTGCACTCACCAACATAACCCCCTAAAAGAGCCTACTTCACGACATTGCGACAAGTGTATCTGCGGCCCCGGCAGAGCTTGTTAAAGGCCGGTAAACGATGGGTAAAATGTTTGTTTCGTCTAGACAAATGCTCGTCCGAGCGCGGGTCTCGAATGTTCCGGGAACGGGTGCCGCTCCTGGTGGGTCAGGGTTGGCTCAGGAGGTACCCCAACTCCTTGAGGCGTTGGCGGAAGGCTTTCTCTTTGTTGGCTGGGATGACCAGGGTGCGTCCCTCGAGCGCCGCGGCGAACTTGCCGACGGCGGGGTCTTCGAGGACCAGTTGCACCAGCTCTTTGGAACGGACCTTGACGAACAGGGCGTTGCCGGCGTGGCGGAAGGCCCGGCTGTTCCTCTCGATCTCTCCTAGCCAGTCCGTTACTTGTTGAGGCAGGGGACCTTCGTGACGCCCGCAGAGGAAGTCGGTTATGTGCTGGAGGTCCTCCCCGGACTCGAGGGTACTCAGGAGCTGCAGGGTGTCCAGGCGGTGGTGCTGCGGGTCCTCTTCTACGGAGACCTGTTGGAGCTGGTCGCGCAGGTTCGGGGTTAGAGAGCCCGGGTCTTTCAGCGTAAGGAGGAGCGTGGGGTCTACGGTGAAGAGCGGGGCGTCGAGGGGCCGGGAAGGGA
>JACCZN010000326.1 GCA_013695915.1 Rubrobacter sp. | reverse complement strand
CGGCTGGGACCGGGCGACCGCCATGGGCTACAACTCCAGCGTCCTGAGCACCGCCACGGCGAGCTACCCGGCCCTCGGGGGGCTCCTGGCCGCCCTCGGCTGGTACTATCCCTTCGCGCTGCCCCTGTTCGCCATACCCATCGGGCTGCTCGTGATCTTCTCTCTCCGGAACCCGGAGCCGCACAACGAGCAGGGGATGAGGGAGTACTTCGGCAGCGTCTGGCACCATCTCTGGGACCGGCAGGTGGCGGGCCTGCTCTTCCTGAGCCTCGGCACCTTCGTGGTCCTGTTCGGACCCCAGATCTTCTACCTCCCGATCCTGATGGGCGACTCCTTCGGTTCATCTCCGGTGTTCATCGGGATGGTGCTCTCGAGCGCCTCCCTGGTCTCGGCTCTGGCCGCCTCCCAGCTCGGCCGCCTCAGCGGCTACTTCGAGCCGACCACCCTGATGAAGGCCGCGTTCCTCCTCTACCCGGTGGCCCTCTGCCTCATACCGCTGGCCCCGAACCCCTGGCTGCTCTTAGTTCCCGCGGCCGTCTTCGGCGTCGCCCAGGGGCTCAACATCCCGAACATCCTGACCCTCCTGAACGGCCTCGCCCCCGACGAGAACCGAGGGGCCTTTATGTCCGTGAACGGCATGATACTGCGCCTCGGACAGACCCTCGGCCCCGTGCTCATGGGCGCAGCCGCCGTGGGAATCGGCATCTCCGGCGCCTACTATGCCGCCGCCGCGCTGACCGGCGTCATGTTCCTCGTGGCCGTCGCCACCCTGAGGTAGCAGGCCCGCAACTCTGACCCCCTGTTAGGCCCGTAACTGGCAGTGGGTGACGTGTTATCCACAATATGTTGTGGATAACACGTGATAGTCGGTGGATAAGTGCCCCGGGTGTAACAAGGTCTTAACGCTCCGGTTCGTGGAAGGGCTGAGTACCCGGTGGGGTACGGGGGTGTGGGAGGCGTCCGGAGCCGGGCATGGGCGGCCTGCGCGGGGTCTGGACGGACCGGGTATCCTTGGTACCCGGTCTCTAAGAGCATAGGAGGAGCGAGATGAGCGAAGCGCGGGAGATACGGGAGGCTCCGGGCCGGCTCGGGGTGCTGGTGCCCGGTATGGGCTCCGTGGCGACCACCCTCATGGCCGGTGTCCGGCTCGTGGAGCGGGGGTTTGAAGAGCCAATCGGTTCCCTGACCCAGATGGGCACCCTTCGCCTCGGAAAGCGCCCTGAGAAGCGGGTGCCGAGGATCAAGGACTTCGTCCCGCTGGCGGAGCCCGGGGGCCTGGTCTTCGGCGGGTGGGACCCCGTGCCCGAGGACGCCTACCACGCGGCCCTCTCCGCCGGTACCCTGCACAAGGAGCACCTCGAGGCCGTCCGGGAGGAGCTGTCCGCGATACGGCCGATGTCGGCGGTCTTTGACGAGCACTACGTCTCCCGCATACCCACCTCCAACACCAAGAGCTACGCCTCGCTCCGGGAGGCCGCCGAGATGGTCCGGGAGGACATCCGCTCGTTCAAGAGGGAGAACGGCCTGGAGCGGGTGGTGGTGGTCAACTGCGCCTCCACGGAGGCCTACGCCCAGCCCCGGGAGGCTCACTTCTCCCTCGCGGCCTTCGAGGAGGCTCTGGAGCGTTCGGACCCGTCCATCTCCCCGGCGATGGTCTACGCCTACGCCGCCATACAGGAGGACGTCCCCTACGCCAACGGCGCGCCGTCGCTGGCGGTAGACGTACCGGCGCTCTCGGAGCTCGCCCGGGAGAGGGGCGTGCCCGTCGCCGGGAAGGACTTCAAGACGGGGCAGACCCTGATGAAGACCATAGTAGCCCCGGGCCTCAAGGCCAGGATGCTGGGCCTCGAAGGGTGGTACTCGACCAACATCCTCGGCAACCGGGACGGCGAGGTGCTCGACGACCCGGCGAGCCTCAAGAGCAAGGAGGTCTCCAAGCTCTCCGTGCTGGAGCACATACTCCAGCCGGACCTCTACCCCGAGCTCTACGGCGACTACTCCCACGTCGTGAAGATCGACTACTACCCGCCCCGGGGAGATGCAAAGGAGGGCTGGGACAACATAGACATAAAAGGCTGGCTCGGCTACCCGATGCAGATCAAGATCAACTTCCTCGCCCGGGACTCCATCCTCGCGGCGCCGGTGGTCCTGGACCTCGCGCTCTTCCTGGACCTCGCCCAGAGGGCTGGGATGGGTGGTGTGCAGGAGTGGCTCTCCTTCTACTTCAAGAGCCCCATGACCCTGCCCGAGCTCTACCCTGAGCACGACCTCTTCGTGCAGCTCACGAAGCTCAAGAACACGCTGAGGACCATAAAGGGCGAGCAGCCCATCCACCACACCGGCCTCGACTACTATGAGTAGCCTCCGGCCGCGCCGGTGGACAAGCGCCCCGGGCCATTTACAATAAGGTACAGGTACGCAAACGCACAGATAACTATCCGAGGTGAAGAGTAGTGGTTGACGAAGAGCGCGTAAGAGACCAGTTGAGGAACGTAATAGACCCCGAGATCGGGATGGACCTCGTAGAGCTCGGTCTGATCTACGACATCGAGGTCCACGAAGAGGGTCGCCACGTGGACGTGAGCTTCAGCCTCACGAGCCCCATGTGTCCGGTGGGAGACATGATCCAGGAGCAGGTCGAGACCGAGACGCTCTCCGTCGAGGGCGTCGAGACCACCAACGTCCAGCTCACCTTCGACCCGATGTGGAGTCCGGAGATGATGAGCCCCGCTGCCAAGCTCTTCTTCGGCCGATAGACGCCGGCCGGAAGGCGGCTCCGGCTCTCCCGGAGGAGCCGGGCGTGGAGCATCTCCTGGCCTCGGACGAGGTACTGGCCGGGCTGGTAAGGGCCATCGGTCCGCTCGGCCTCGCTGAGCGCCGGCGGGGCCGTCCGGGGGACGCCTACGGCTCTCTGGTGCGCTCCGTGGTGGGCCAGCAGCTCTCCACGCGGGCGGCCCGCACCATCTACGGCCGCCTGACCGACCTCTACGGTGGACGCCCTCCGGACCCGGCGGAGATGCTTGCCGCCGACGAGGAGGACCTGCGGGCCGCGGGGCTCTCCCGGCCCAAGATAGGCTACCTGCGGGACCTCGCCGGTCGTGTCCGGTCCGGGGAGCTCGACCTGGACCGCCTGCACGAGCTCCCCGACGAAGAGGTCTCCGGTCGGCTCGTGGCGGTAAGGGGCTTCGGGCAGTGGACGGCGGACATGTTCCTCATGTTCCACCTCGGCCGCCCGGACGTGCTGCCGGTCGGGGACCTCGGGGTGCGCCGGGCCGTGGAGCGGGCGTACGGTCTGCCGGACCTGCCGGCCCCCGAGACGCTCCGCGCCATCGCTGAGCCCTGGCGACCCCACCGCACCCTGGCCTGCATCTACCTCTGGGAGTCCCTGGAGGACGCGTCGCGGGGAGCTACCCTAGAAGGACGGGAGGTGCTATGAAGGTGACGGATGTCTCCGTGGAGACCACGGAACGCTACCAGTTCGTCTCTATCACGGAGGAGGTGCGGCGGGCCGTTCGGGAGTCAGGCGTGGAGGAGGGGTTCTGTCTCGTCTCCTCGACCCACACGACCGGGGCCATCACGGTGAACGAGGACTACGACCGGGACGTCCCCCGGGACCTCGCGGCGGCCTGCGGGGCGCTCGTGGGCTCGCTGGACGTGCGGTTCCACCACGCGGAGGGCAACAGCGACTCTCACCTCCTGACGAGCTTCTTCGGCCAGTCCCAGCAACTCCTGATCCGGGGCGGCGAGCCGGACCTCGGCCGCTGGCAGGGCGTCTTCTTTGCCGAGTTCGACGGCCCGCGGCGGCGCACCGTCCGGGTGGCGTGTGCGTCGGCATGACTCGTCCGGCCTGAGCCACGCTGGTAGCCGCCCGGCGTGGCGAGCGCCAGGGGGCTGTAGACAAAGCCGTATGTAACGCGCTAATCTTTCTTCTGTCGAGGGTGCCCGCGGGGAGACCAGGCGCTGGGCCTGCCGGGTACAGGTGCGTGAAGGCTCCGGCTCGCCGGGTGGGTTCTGGCTACAGAGGGAGGAAGCATGGAAGCTATCAGCAACGTACTGGATGCCCTGAGCGGTATCATCTGGGGACCTTACGTACTGGTCCCGCTGCTGCTCCTGACGGGCGTGTTCCTTACCATCGTGCTCCGCGGGCTCCAGTTCCGGCAGCTCGGTCCCGCGTTGCACCTGGCGCTTATCCAGCGCAAGGAAGAGGGCGCAGATGGGGACGTATCCCACTACCGGGCGCTCACCACGGCGCTGGCGGGGACGGTCGGCACGGGTAACATCGCGGGGGTGGCTACGGCCATCTTTATCGGCGGGCCGGGGGCGTTGTTCTGGATGTGGATCACGGCTCTCTTCGGGATGGCGACCAAGTACGGCGAGGCCGTTCTCGGCGTCAAGTACCGCGAGACCGACCGCGCCGGGGAGAAGGCCGGCGGCCCGATGTTCTACCTGACGAACGGCATCGGGGGCCGCACGGGGCGCACCCTCGGCGTCCTCTTCGCGGTCTTCGCTGCTATCGCAGCCTTCGGCATCGGCAACATGGTGCAGTCCTTCGAGACCACCTCCGCCGTCGAGGAGGCATTCGGGGTGCCCACGCTCCTGACGGGGGCCGTGCTCACCATCGGGGCGGGGGCGGTCATCCTGGGCGGCATCCGGGCCATCGGCCGGTTCACGGCGTACTTCGTGCCCTTCATGGCCGTGGCGTACATGCTCGCGGCCACGATAGTGCTGCTGGTCAACATCGCGAACGTGCCGGGGGCTATCGGCCAGATCTTCTCTGGCGCCTTTACCGGGACCGCGGCGACCGGCGGGTTCGCCGGGGCCGCCCTGATACTCGCGCTGCAGTCCGGCGTCGCGCGCGGCATCTTCTCCAACGAGTCGGGGCTTGGCACCGGTGGCATAGCGGCCGCCGCCGCCCAAACCACGGTGCCCGCCCGCCAGGGCATAGTCTCCATGACCCAGACCTTTATAGACACGATAGTTATCTGCTCCTTCACAGGACTCGCCATCGTGGCGTCTGGAGTGTGGACCGGGGAGGGAGACTTCGGCGGCTCCGGGGCGCGGCTCACGCAGGCGGCGTTCGGGGAGTCGCTCGGGTCTCTGGGGCCGCAGCTCGTCGCCGTCGGCCTGGCGCTCTTCGCCTTCTCCACCCTTATAACCTGGGCCTACTACGGGGAGCGGAACATCGTCTACCTCGTGGGACGTGGCGGGGTCGTGCCCTACCGGCTGGTGTTTATCGGGGTGATCTTCGTCGGCGCCCTGGCAGCCGGGGCGGAGACGCTGGTCTTCGCGCTGAACCCGGTCTGGATCTTCGCGGACGTCATGAACGGCCTTATGGCGCTGCCGAACCTGATCGGGCTCATCCTCTTGGCCGGGGTGATCTGGCGGGAGACCAGGGAGTACTTCTTCAGGCCCGGCGCGGAGGGTAGGAGGTCTACGAGCAACCGGGTCAGGTAGCGTCCGGTCCCGGTTCGGGGTGGTACGGGTTGAGTTAAACTGGCCGGGACTGAATATATAGACTAATCTGTGGTCGGTCACGGCTCGGAGACAACCTCGGAGGTGCCGAATGGGCAAACTGTTAAACGCGGGTCTCGCTCTAGGCGGCGTGGTGGTCGCGCTCGGGGCTCTCCGGAGGGCTCTGAACCCGAGCCCGCGCTACGCGCCGTGGGAGAAGCCCCGGTACGACGACTTCGAGAAGAAGGTTCTGGTCATTGGCGGCGGCTTCGGCGGTTACTCGGCGGCCAAGAGGCTGACCGATCTCACGGAGGAGCGTGAGGACGTCGGGGTCATGGTGGTCGCCAAGGACAACTTCTTTACCTTCTGGCCGATGGTCCCGGGGATCGTCTCCAGCGACATCGACGCCCGGAACGTGGCGCAGCCCCTGAGACGGGCCCTGGTCTTCGCCGGGGCGAGCTTCCGGCGGGCCGAGATCGAGAGCATCGACACCGAGCGCCGGGTCGTGAACGCCGAGGGCCGGGAGTTCCCCTACGACGAGCTGGTCCTCTCCCTTGGCGGGGCCCCGAACTTCTTCGGCATCCCGGGCGTCGAGGAGCACGCCATGAACATGCGCGGGGTCGAGGACGCCGAGCGCATCCGCAACCGCGTGATAGAGCGCTTCGAGGAGGTCTCCCTCATAAGGGGCGAGGTGCCCGAGTCCAAGCTCACCTTCGTGGTCATCGGGGCCGGGGCGACGGGGGTAGAGACGGCCTCCGAGATACACTCCCTGGTCCACGATGCGCTCGCCCCCGACTACCCGAACCTCGACCCGAACCGGGTCCGGATCATCTTGCTCGAAGGCCTCGACCGTATCCTGCCGGAGATAGACCCGGCGCTGCAGCGGGCGGCCCGGGCCCAGCTCGTCTCCCAGCACATCGAGGTCCGGACCGGCCTTCTGGCCCAGGAGATCACCGGGGACCGCGTAAAGCTGAACGATGGCACCGAGATCCACACGGAGAACGTGATCTGGACGGCGGGCAACCGCCCGAACCCGGTTACCCAGGAGTTGGGTCTGCCCGCGGACGAGAAGAACGGCATAGTTGTGGACGAGTACCTGCGGGTGCAGGACACCCCGCATGTCTGGGCTATCGGGGACTGCGCGGCTGCGCCCGACGGCAAGGGCGGCCTCGCGCCGCCGAACGCGCAGGCCGCCAATCAGCAGGGCTATGGGATAGCCCCGAACCTGCTCCGCACGCTCGACGGCCGGGAGGACCTCCTGGAGCCATTCGAGTACAAGCCTATCGGGCAGCTCGTGGAGATCGGGGGCGACTTCGCCGTGAACGAGGTCATGGGCGTGCGCTTCTCGGGGCTTCTGGCCTCGCTGTTCTGGCGGGCTGCCTATCTGACGCGGCTCGAAAGCCCCCAGAGCCGGGCCCGGATAGCGGTGGACTGGATCCTCGGGCTCTTCCTCCGCCCCGCCGTTACCCAGTTACGAGGCTCGGACGAGTAACTACCCTGTCAGGAGGTCCTCCGGGATGAGGCCCGGACGCCTTGAGAGAGGGGGCGAAAGGTGCTAGGTTTGCCGATATATGGAAGATGAGGGCCGGGAGCGGTGAGCCCGGCAGGGGAGCCCGCGGACCGCGGTGCCCCGTAGCGGGCCGATGCTACCTTCCGCTATGAGTGGGTAGGGCAAGGGCCGGGTGTCGTCCGCGCCGGACCGGCGTTTTGTAGTTCAGGGAGACAGTATGACCTTCGCAAACCAGTTGACCCTCGCGCGGCTCGTGGCCGTGGTGCCCATTATGGCGGCGCTCTATATAGAGTTCCCCGGGCATCAGGCCCTGGCGGTCGTGCTCTACGTAGCCGCCATCGCCACGGACTACTTCGACGGCATCGTCGCCCGGCGCAGCGGCAAGGTCACGGGCTTCGGCAAGCTCATGGACTCCATAGCGGACAAGGCGGTCATCGTCTCGCTGTTCTTCGCCCTGGTAGGGCTCGGCGTCATGCCGGCTATCCTCGCGGCGATCATGGTGGTCCGGGAGTTCGCGGTGACGGGCTTGAGGATGGTGGCGCTCGAGGCCGGAGAGGTCATAGCGGCAAATAGCTGGGGGAAGGCCAAGATGGTCGCCCAGAGCGTGGCGGTCCTGATCCTGCTGCTCGGGTTCGTGCAGGTCGGCTTCTGGGCCATGATCGTGGCGACGGTCCTGACCTTGATCTCGGGCTGGTCCTACCTGAGGGACACCCCCCGGATACTCGCCATTACTGCCGACCGCGACAGCAACCTGTAGGCCCGGGTGTCTAAAAAGCAGGAGAAGCGGCGCCTGACCCCGTCCGAGGCCGCGTATGTCCTGCGCCGGGCCTCGGAGCTCGGAGCCCGGCGCAGGAGGGAGACCGGCGGCAAGCAGATCTCGGCCGATGCCCTGGCGGATCTGGCGGAGGCGGCGGACATCTCCGGCCGGGACGTGCGCCGCGCGGTCTCCGACCTCCACTCGGAGAAGGCTGCGGAGACGAGCCCGCTCGCCCGCAAGCTCTACGGTGACGCGCTGCTCCGGGTGGTCCGGGAGGTCGGGCACCCACCGCAGGCTACCCGCGAGCACCTGGAGCGTATGCTGCGCGTCGAGCAGGGGCTCAAGCCCCGGGGGGCCACGGAAGATGGTTCCCTGTGGGACGCGGGAGACCTACTGGGCGTCGTGCGCCGGACGCTGGACTTCTCGGGCGACCGTGCGCTGCTGAAGGCCCGCTCGGTAGAGCTCCGGGTCTACGAGCGGGAGGGGGAGGAGGCCGGCAGCGGGGCGAACCTGACCGCCGACGTCTCCAACCAGCGCGGCGAGCACATCTCCCTCGCGGGGCTCGTCGGGGCTACGCTCGCCGTCCCTCTGGCTATCGCCGGTTTCTACGAGCCCCTGTACTTCCTGGGGGTCCTGCCGGCTCTGGCCGTTCCCGGTGTGGGCTTCAGGCTGGCCTACGGACGGAGCTGCGCCGAGGTCCGGCGTTCTCTGGACCGGCTGCTGGATGCTGCGGAGGAGGGGCCGACGGAGACGGAGGACGAAGGCTCGCAGCCCGAGGAGGATCTGGACGAAGAGTACGAGCGCCGCCCCGGCCAGGTAAGGGACCTCAAGCCGGTCCGGAGGTTCCCTTCCGGCTCGCAGAAACGAGACCAGCACCGGCCGGGGCCGGCTGACGGCCGGTAGGAGAGCCCGTATATTGGGGGCATGCCGCTTCGAGTTCTCAAAGAGGTCTTCGGGTACGACTCGTACCGGCCCGGGCAAGAAGAGGTAATACGGGCCGTCCTGGAGGGCCGGGATACCCTGGCCGTCATGCCGACCGGCGGCGGCAAGAGCCTCTGCTACCAGGTACCGGCCCTGCTGCAGGAGAGCCTCACGGTGATCGTCTCGCCCCTGATCTCGCTGATGAAAGACCAGGTGGACTCGCTGCTCCAGAGCTCGGTCTCCGGGGCCGCGACGCTCCACTCGGGGCTCTCGCCCGAGGAGCGCCGGGAGGTGGAGCGGCGCGTGCGGACCGGCGAGGTCCGGATGCTCTATGTCGCCCCGGAGAGGCTGCGCTCCCTGGAGTTCGTCCTGTCTTTGCGTCAAGTGGGGGTCGGGCTCTTCGTCGTGGACGAGGCCCACTGCATCTCCGAGTGGGGCCACGACTTCCGGCCGGACTACCTCTTCCTGCCCCGGGCCGTGCGGGACCTCGGGAGCCCGCCGGTGCTCGCGCTCACCGCGACCGCCACGCCCCGGGTCCGCGAGGACATAAAGCGTGCCCTCCGGATGCGGGAGCCCGAGTCCGTGGTGACGAGCTTCAACCGCCCGAACCTCACCTACCGGCTGCTCCCGGCGAAGGAGAAGAAGCACAAGCTGCCGCAACTCCTGGAGGTGGTCCGGAGCGCCGGGACGCCGGGCATCGTCTACTGCGCCACCCGCAAGGAGTGCGAGGAGCTCGCGGGAGAGCTGAAACGGTCGGGGACGGAGGCCGAAGCCTACCACGCCGGTATGTCCCCGGGTTCCCGATCGGAGATACAGGAGCGGTTCATGACGGACGAGCTCCCGGTGGTCGTGGCGACCGTGGCCTTCGGTATGGGCGTGGACAAGCCGAACGTGCGGTTCGTGGTCCACGCCAGCGTGCCCGGGAGCATCCCGGCCTACCTGCAGGAGTCCGGGAGGGCGGGCAGGGACGGCGAGCCCGGCGAGTGCGTGGTCCTGTACCGGGGCGCCGACCTCGGCCGCCGGAAGAACCTGGTCCGCATGAACGCCTCCAACGGCGAGGAGGCGGAGCCTTTCTTCCGGGCGCTCTCTGAGGCCGCGCGAGGAGGAAGAGTGAACGTGCCGCCCGCGTCCCTCGCCTCTCTCGGGGGCCTCGAGCAGGACACGGCCGGGATCCTGCTCGGCAGCCTGGAGGAGCTCGGGCTCCTGCACCGCGGGTACGACCTCTGGGCCGAGGTGGAGGTGCGCGCGGTGGAGGAGGAGCCGGAGGGGATGCGGGAGGAGGTGGCCGCCGTCCACGCCGCGCTCCCCGGCGGGGGCAGCGTGGGGCTCCCGGAGCTGGCCCGCCGCGCGGGGGTGCGGCCCGTGGTGGCCCAGAGCGCGGTCCACCGGATGATGGCCGACGGGACGGCGGACGTGTTGCCCCGCGGTTCGCTGGTGGACGTGAAGCTCCGGCGCGCCGAGCTCGACGGGGAGAGCCGCCGGAAGATAGCCTCCCGCCTCAAGAGCCGCACCCGGGCGGCCTACGACCAGCTCGGCGACGTGGAGTCCTATGCGGGCCTCGAGACCTGCCGGCGCGAGCACCTCCTCCGATACTTCGGCGACGGGGAGGAGGTCGCTCCCTGCGAGGGGTGCGACGTCTGCCTCGGGGAGAGCGGCGGGTCCGCACGGGAGGCTGTAGCTCTCTCCGGGTCCGCGGGTCGCGGCGCACCGGGGGTACGGGGCTCGCCCTCCGGTGATCCTCCGGCGGGGGGTGCCGGCCCCGAGATGGACGGCGAGCTCTTCGAGCGTCTCAGGGAGTGGAGGGGGGACCAGGCGCGGCGCCAGCAGGTACCGGCGTACGTCGTGCTCCACAACTCTCACCTGGAGGAGATCTCCACCCGCAAGCCCCGCACCAACCACGAGCTCGGCTCGATAAAGGGCATAGGCCTCCGCCGGGCCGCCCGCTACGGGGAGGATATACTGGCCCTCGTAAACGGTGGGACGCCAAACGGCGGGACGCCGCAGGAGGAGAGCCCGGATGCCGGCGAGACCGGTGAGGCGGGAGAAGCTGGCTACCTGGAGCACCTACGGACCGCAGAGGGTCTGCTCCTCGCCGGTAGAGGAGCCGAGGCCGTGCCCGAGCTGTACCGGGCGCTCGCGGCCGGTGGCGAGGAGGCGCGGCGGGCCGTGGACGCGCTGCTGGCGGGAGCCGGGGCTGGCCGGGATGTTCCGGAGGCGCACCGGGACTCGTCCGGCGTCAGAGAGGAGAGGGCTTGAAGCTCAGAGGCAAGAAAGTAGCCGTGCTGGTGGCCGAAGGGTTCGAGGACCTGGAGTACTGGGTCACGGTGATGCGGCTGCAGGAGGAGGGGGCGGAGGTGGTCTCCGCGGGGCCGGACACGAGCGAGGTCCGGGGCAAGAACGCCCTCTCGGCCCGCGCGGAGGTCGCGGCCGGTGACCTGGACGCTGCCGGGCTCGACGGCGTCGTGGTGCCCGGCGGCTGGGCCCCGGACAAGCTGCGCCGCTACCCGGAGATCACGGGCCTTGTAAAGGGTGTACATGGGAGGGGCGGTATAGTGGGGATCATCTGCCACGGCGGGCTCGTGGCGATCTCGGCCGGCATCGTGGACGGTGTCCGGGCGACGGGGTCTCTGGGTATAAAGGACGACCTCGTGAACGCCGGGGCCGAGTGGGTGGACGAGGCCGCCTTCCGGGACGGGAACCTCGTCTGGGGCCGGGTCGTGCCGGACATACCGGCCTTCTGCCGGGAGCTCGTCGCGGCTCTGGAGGGGTGAGCCGTCGTGGCCGGAGTGCCTGTGTAACCCCACACGGGTAGACTGGCCCCCGTGGTATAGAATGCCAGGGCAATGAGAAGCTTCGGGGCCATATTGCTGGGGACGTTGCTGGCGCTCGCGATAGGCTTGATCGTGTTTCCCGGCATCGTCGGGCCGCTGTTCTCGGTCTTGCTCTCGCCGGAGCTCGCGGAGAGGATGGCCTTCCCCGCCGGTGCCCTGGTCTTCGGGCTCTCCTTCTACTTCGGGGGTATGATCGCGAGCTACAAGGCTCCCCACAGGCGCCGGATGCACGGTGTTGCGGTGGCCCTGATCTCCTTTGCCACCGCGGTCGTGGTGAACTTCGGGGTGTTCCTCACCATAGAGACCCAGAACGACCCGATCTCGAACTTCCGCACGATGGGCGGCATACTCTCCACCGCCGCCCTCTTCGGCGTCTCGCTCTGCGCCGCCTACATCGGGGCCCGCAGGGGGGAGTCGCTCTACGCGTACAACCAGAGCTTTATAAAGCGGGGCCAGCGCGTGAAAGCGCCGAAGTCTCAGTCGGGGCGCAAGCCCAGGTAGAGCTGTCCGCCGGAGTCCACGCGGGCGTTCGGGGTCCAACCTTCGCGCCGGATCTCCTCCGGGTCCTCTCCCGCGCCGCTGACGTAGACCTCACGCCCCCCCGAGCCCCGGGCCAGTTTGCAGACGTGCCGCCGCCACGACAGCTCACCCCACACGAGCACGATGGAGACCCTCTCCGTCGAGGCTCCGTCGGGACCCACCCACGCCTCGGGCAGCCCGAGGACCTTCGAGATAGAGACCACCGCGCGCGGGTGCTTGCTCTCGTTGAAGAGCGCGACGCTGGACTCCAGCAGGTCGTCTCCATCTGATTTCTCCTGCCGACCCGCGTCCGGGACGCTGCCCCGGTCCCCCTGCTGTGGAGGCTCCTGGACCGGCTCGCGAGAGGCTTCGAGCATCCGGCGCGGGCCGGTAAGCCGGGGCCGGAACGACCGGAGGCTCCCCAACACGCCGCCTCTCCGAGCCGGGCCCTCCCCGGGGGGTTCTTCCAGCTCCGCGAGGCCTCCTTCGAGGGCGGCGCGGTCCCTGGCGTGGCCCTCCGCGAGCCGCCGCACGCGCTCGTCCGCGGCGTGCCGCTCCCGGGCTACCTCCCTCTCCAGCGACTCCAGGCTCGACCGGTAAGCCTCGTGGTCCGCGGTCCTCTGGGCCTGGAGGTTGCTCAGCCGGTGCTCCAGGCCCTCCTTCAGCCGCTGGAGCCGGGTAGCGTGGGCCTGGCGCAGCTCCCGCTCCCGGCGCTCGGCGAGAACCTTGACCTCGCGCACCTCCGCCTTGCGCAGGGCATCTGAGCCTTCCCGGGCCTCGTGGAGCTCTCTCTTCAGCGACTCCATCTCCTGGTGCCGGTCCTCGAGCTCCGCCCGGTGCTCTCTCTGGAGGTCCAGCTCCCTGCCGGCGGCCACGTTCCTGAAAGTCTCCAGATCCTGTTCCGGGCTCTCCTGCCGGCGCTCCCCCTCTATGCTCTTCATGAGCCTGGAGCGGAGGGCGCGCTCCCTTCCGCGGGCCTCACTTTCGACGACCTCGACCTCCGCAGCGTACCAATCCTCGAAGGTCCGGTACAGTCCCCGGAGCTCCTTTTCCCAGCGATCCGCCGCGTCCCGCAGGGCCTCTATCTCCGCCTGGCGGCGTCTCTCCGCCTTCTGGCGCCTCTTGCGATTCTTGCTGATTGCCGTCAGGAAGCCGGGTCCCGGACCGGCGTTGGCCTCCAGCTCGGCGCGCCGCCGCTCCTCCAGCTCGCGGCGGAGCGCCGCGAGCCTGGCGGTGTACTGCTCGTGGAGCCGGAGCCTCTCGTCGGCGGCCTCCCGGCCCAGGCGGGCGGCCTCTGCCTCTGCTTCCCGGCGCGCGCGGTCCCGCGCCGCGGCCTCCTCCTCGGAGCGGCGCAACGCCTCGCGGGCCTCCGACAGGGCGGCGGAGAGCTCCGCGACCTGCCTCTCGAGACCCTCCGCGGGACCCTCGGCTCCGGAGGCCGGGTTCCGGTCGATCCTTCTCAAGCCGGGCTCCTCTCCGGACATGGCTCCTCTCCCTCGGGTACGTCCGTAGAGTAGAGCCTGCCCGGCCCCCGGTAAAGGCTAGTCGCGGTCGCGGAAGAGGCCGGCGGTCCCGGTAAAGAGCCCGCGGTACTCGCTCTTCCGGGCTTCCTCCTCCTGTGCGGCACCGGCGCGCTCCCGGACCAACTCCTCGAAGACCTCTGCGGCCTTCACCGCCTGCTCCTCGTCGAGCCCGGCCCGCAGCTTCAGCGCCTCTATGAGCTCTCTCGTCTCTGTGCTCACGAGCTCTCCCCACACTTCGGGCAGATCCCCTCGATGACCAGGGCCGTGCTCGTCACCTGGTAGGGCGTGTTCTCGTGTACGCGGGCCTCGAGGTCCCCGAGCTCGATGCCGGGGACCTCGGAGACCGCGCCGCACCGGATGCACCGGATGTCGGTGTGGGGCTCGGTGTTCAGGTCGTAGCGGGCCGGGGAGTCCGACCAGTGCTTGGACTCCAGCACCCCGACCTCCTCGAAGACCGAGAGCGCCTGATACACCGTTCCCAGGGCCACGCGGGGGTTCTTCCTCTTTACGAGCAGGTAGATCTCCTCCGCCGACGGATGTCCCCCGGCCTCCTTGAGAGCCTCGAGGACCGCCCGCCGCTGGGCCGTCAGCGTGTAGCCCGAGCTGCGGAACTTCTCCCTCATGCCGCGCTCCGCGCCGGTGCTCATGCGCTATGCCTGCCGGTGATTGTTCGATTAATAACCATTCTTGAAAAAGTCTATCACACTGCTCTCCGGTTCCCGGTTCCCGTCGCCGGGTGTAAGATATGCGCTAGATGGCCTCCCTGCTCTACGCTCTCGTCAACCTCTGGCGCCTCCTCCGCAACCTCCTCCGGGGTGCCCTTGGTACCCCGGACTACGTGGTCCTGGAGGTCTCCGGAGGCCTGCCCGAGTTCGAGCCTCAGCAGGGGCTCCTGCGGCGGCTGAACCCCCGGAACCGCCTGCAGCCCCCCACGCTCGAGGCTCTCCGCGAGCGGCTGGACGGGATCTCGTCCGACGGCCGCCCTCGCGGCGTCGTGCTGCGGGTACGGAGCCTGGACGCCGGGTGGACGGCCCTCGAAGAGTTGCGGATGGAGCTGTACCGCTTCCGGGAGAGCGGTGGCCGGGTCGTCGCGCACCTCACCGAGCCCGACACCCGCTCCTACTACCTGGCCTGCGCCGCGGACGAGGTGCTCGCCACGCCGGTCTCCACGGTCGGCGTGGTGGGCCTCGGGGCCCGGGCGAACTTCCTGAAGGACGGCCTCGACAGGCTCGGGGTGGAGGCCGAGGTGATAGCCGTCTCGCCCTACAAGGCCGCGGGCGACACCTTTACCCGCAACGACTTCTCCGAGGAGTCGCGGGAGCAGGTGGAGAGGATACTCGACCGGAGGTTCGAGGAGGTGTGCGGTGCCATCGCCCGGGGCCGGGACGTGACGCCCGAGCAGGCCCGCGAGCTGGTGGACAACGCGCCGTACCCCGCTTCGGAAGCCCTGGAGCGCGGCCTGCTGGACGGCGTGCTCTACGAGGACGAGGTCCCCGGACGGCTCGGCGGGGAGCGGAGCGGGGCCGCGAAGCTCGCCGAGTGGGAGGTGGCGCGAAAGAGGCTGCGGCTGCCGTACCTGCGGCGGAGCCGGAAGCGCGTAGGGATCGTGACCCTCTCCGGGACGATAGTGCGCGGCAGGAGCCGGCGGCTGCCGGTGCCGTTGCCCCTGATCGGAGGGGAGCAGGCCGGGAGCGAGTCGGTGATCGGGGCTCTCCGCGTAGCGGAGCAGAGCCCGGCCGTCGGGTCAATCCTCTTCCACGTCGATACCCGGGGCGGCGACGCTCTGGCCTCCGACCTTATCTGGCGGGAGGTCGAGCGCATCCGGTCCGAGAAGCCCGTCGTCGTGCTCATGGGCGAGACCGCGGCCTCCGGCGGCTACTACGTCTCGGCGGCGGTGGACCACGTCGTGGCCCGGCGCAACACCGTCACGGGGTCTATAGGCGTGATCATCACCCGTCCCGTGCTCGCCGGGCTCTACGAGAAACTCGGCGTCAACCCCGTGGCCCTCGGCCGGGGCGCCCGGGCGAACCTGCTCGACCCCACGCAGCGCCCCTCCGAGGATGAGATCCGGGTCCTCCGCCGCCAGCTAGAGAGCTTCTACGCGGAGTTCAAGGACCGGGTCTCCCGGGGCCGGAAGATACCCCCCGATGACCTGGAGGAGATAGCCGGCGGCCGCGTCTGGACGGGCACCGAGGCCCTGGAGAACGGCCTCGTCGACGAGACCGGAGGCCTGCGGACCGCCCTCGAAAAGGCCCGGGAGCTCGGCGGGGCGAAGGACGGCGCCGCCCCGGTGAAGATACAGCCCCCGAAGGCCGCCCGCCCGCTCCCCGGAGACCCGGTCCGGGAGGCGGTGGAGGCCGCCCGCGAGGCCCTCGGCGAGCTCCGGGTCACCCGCCTGTGGGCCGCCGCGCCCTACGACATCTCCGACGAGGGCTAGGCCGGGCTTGGGTGCGGGGGTAGAGGCTGGCTTTGCAAAGGGCGTGGACCGGCGGGGGATGGCCGCGCTCTCCTCCGGGCACCTGTTCACCGACGTCAACCAGGGGGCGGTCGCGGCGCTGCTGCCGTTCCTGATCGCCGAGCGCGGCCTCTCGCTCACGGCGGCCGGGGCGCTCTTCCTGGCCGCGACGGTCAGCTCCTCGATGGTGCAGCCGCTCTTCGGACACTTCTCCGACGGGCGCTCGCTGCCGGGTCTCATGCCGCTCGGGCTGCTGTGCGGCGGGGTCGGTATCTCGCTGGTGGGCGTGATGCCGTCTTACCCCCTGATCTTCCTGTGCGTCATCCTCAGCGGCATCGGGGTCGCCGCCTTCCACCCGGAGGCCGCCCGGTTCGCCAACTACGTCTCGGGCTCCCGCCGGGCCACGGGCATGAGCTTCTTCTCCGTCGGCGGCAACGCCGGGTTCGCCCTCGGGCCAGTCCTCGCCACCCCGCTCGTGCTCGTCTTTGGGCTGCCAGGCACGCTGCTGCTGGTCGTGCCCGCCGCCCTGATGGCCGCCGTGCTCTTCTGGGAGATGCCCCGCCTGCTCGGCTTCCGTCCGTCCGAGTTCCGGGAGCCGGACGCCGGGACCGCCCCGGAGCCTGCCGGGGGCTCCCCCGAAGCCTGGGGTCCGTTCGTGCGGATGGTCCTCGTGGTCACGCTGCGCTCCTTTATCTACTTCGGCCTCCTGCTCTTCGTGGCGCAGTACTACGCCGAGGAGTTCGGCGCGTCCCTCGCCCTGGGCAACACGGCGCTGACCGTGATGCTCTTCGCCGGGGCCGGAGGGACGCTCCTCGCGGGGCCGCTCGCGGACCGGCTCGGGCGGCGTACCGTGCTGGCGGGCTCCATGCTCGTGCTGGG
>JACCZN010000324.1 GCA_013695915.1 Rubrobacter sp. | reverse complement strand
AGCAACGGGCGGGGCGAGGTCTCGCTCACCCCCAAGGGCCAGGACTCGGCCAGGGCGGTCTCGCGATGAGACCGGGCCTGCGAGCCGGCGCGAGGCCGCAGAGAGGAGCCCGGACGGCAGTCTCCCGCAATCCTCCGCCACGAGGGGGATCCTACCCGGGTCCCGGGCTCTTTTGGTCTGCTTGCAAAGCTCAAGACACATCGGAGGTTGTGTTACAGTGGGATTAAATATGTACCTCGGAGAAGGTGGGTGGACGGGAGATGGACCTGGAAGATTTCTTCGGCTCCCAGACGGCTATAGCCGTAGGGTTGACCGCGGCTGTTCTCTCCCCGCGCGCACGCAAAGTGCTGCGCCGGGGGGCGGTGTACGGGGTGGCGGGGGCCCTCGTGGCCGGGGACGCGGTCTCCGCAGCCGCCCGCGGCACCCGGCGCGGGGTCCAGCAGGCCGCCGCGACGGCCGGTGGAGCGTCCCAGGGGTCCGCAGAGCGGGCCGGAGGGGACGGAGACGCATAAGTGACCTGTCCTCCGCCGAGCACTCCGGCGAGACCTCGTGAGTGATCGGCGGGACGAGGAGCCGCGTTCGGCGACCGAGCGGGCCGACGAGTTGCTGGACCGCACGGGCCAGACCGTCGGCGCCTTCGCGTCCCTCGCCGGCCACCACGTCGCAAGGATCGCCTCTTTCGCCCGAGAGGAGGTAGAGGACCTCTGGGCCGAGGCCCAGACCGTGCGCGCCGGGAGGCCGAAGGCCGAGCCCGAGCAGAGCGCGCCGAGCGTGGACGCCTCCGAGTCGGCCCGCCGCAAGGCCGATGAGCTAAACGTGGACCTCGGAGAGGTGGAGGGTACCGGGGCCGACGGCAGGGTCACGGTCAGCGACGTAAAGAACCATATCAAAGATACAGAAGGGGACCGGCCTTAAGCCGCCGGTCGCCGCGGGGCCGGGAGGTACGTTGAGCCCGGCCGTTGCGGAGGCTCCGCGCGTGGTCCACGCCGTTCCGGGCAGGGTGCGGGTGAGCCTGCCGGGCTGGGACGGCGGAGGATCGCGCCGGATGGAGCTGCGCCTGCGGGAGGTTGCCGGGGTGCGCGACGCGCGCGCGAACCCGCTCACGCGCAACGTCCTGATACGGTTCGACCCTTCGGGGACGGATGAGGGGAGGGTGCTTGAGGCGGTCCGTGCGCTGGAGCCCGAGCCGGACCCGGGGGTCGAGGACGAGCCGGAGCCGCCGCCGGCGCGGCGGGAGCGGTGCGGGAGTGGGCGCGCGCGTATCCCGGTGCGGGGTCTCGACCGGGACCCGGAGCTGGCGCGCCGCGTGGTGGAGGGGCTCGAACGCTGGCCCACGGTCCGGTCCAGCGCCAACCCGCTCACCGGGCGTGTGCTGGTGGAGTTCGACGCGTGCGCCGTCCGGCTGGAGGACCTGACGGCCGAGGTGGCCCGGCTGGAGCCGCCGGAGCTTTCGGGAGAGGAGCGTCCGGCGGACCCGCTGGACCCCTCGCCCCTGACGAAGAGCGCGACCCGCACCGTCGGAGCGGCCGTCGGGCTTGGGGTGCTCGGCTTCACGAGGGGCCGTCCCCCCGGCGCCTCCGGTCCCGCCGTGGCTGCGGGTGTGATCTCCATCCTGGAAGGGTTCCCTGCCGTACGCGAGAGGCTGCGCGGGCTCCTCGGGCCGGACGCGGTGGACCTGGCGTTCGGCGCGGCGAACATCGCGCTCCTGACGCTCTCCGGCGGGTCCCTCGGGCTGGCGGTCGCCGGCCTGGGCGCACTGGGGCTCTTCGTGGAGACGCGGGCCCGGAGAGACGCGTGGCGCCGCTACGAGGAGGGCGCGGGGAACGAAGCTCCGGCGCAACCGGGCGCGGTGGTGCGCCTGGAGGCCGGGGAGAGGAGCCCGCTCGCCGCCGAGGTGATAGAAGGGTACGGGACCGCCGTGGGCCGCGACGGCCTGCCGGAGACGGCAGCCCCGGGAGAGAGCATCGCCGCCGGGAGCAGGCTCTACGGCGGCCCCTTCGTGCTGGAGCTGCGCGGTGGAGAGCCGTTTACGCCGGAGCCGCGGGTGGGGCCGGAGCCCGGCATCCTCGGCCGATACCTGCGGGCGATGGGTCCGTCAGGGTTCGCTTACGCAGTGGCGACCGCCGTCCTCACCCGGTCCCTGGCGCGGACCTTCGCCGCGCTGCTCCTGGTCAACCCCCGCGCGGCCATAGTAGGCGCGGAGTCCGCCGACGCCGGCGCGTCCGCGCGGGCGCTGAGGGCGGGCGCGACGGTCGTCGGCACTCGCCCCGGCCGGGGCGTTCGTCTGCCGGGCGCGGTCCTGATCGACGATCCCCGCGCGCTGACCGACGGCTTCGAGGTCGGCGAGGTACTATCGCTCTCCGAGGATTACGAAGGCGCGGACCTCCTCTCGTTGGCGGCAGCGGTCTCCTCGGCCGCCGGGTCCCCCTGGGGAGGAGCCTTCGGGGTCTCGAACGTAGCACCAGACGCCGAGGGACGCTTCGACGGCGAGAGGGCGACCGCGCGCGTCGAGGGCGTCACCTACTCGCTGCGTCCCGTCGAAGAGGGAGACCCCGCGCCGGAGGAGCTCCGGCTCCGGACCCCGGGCGGCCGCCAGGGCGAGAGCCTGCTGCTGTACAGGGGGCGGGACGAGCGCCCGCTAGGGCTCGTCACCCTTCGGCCCCGGCTCGCGCCGGGGGTCGCGGAGCTGGTGAATGCGTGCGGGCACCACGGGGTAGAGGTCGGGCTGCTCGCCGCCGGAGACCTGGCGGCCTCCCGGGAGGTAGCGCGCCGCGCCGGGGTGCCGCTGCTCCCGGGCGGGGATGCGGTCGAAGCCGTCCGGGCGAGGCAGGAGGCTGGGAGCGTGGTGGCGTTCGTCTCGGACGGGGCGCACGCGGGCGCGGCGTTCGCGGCCTGTGACCTGGCGGTCGGGCTGACGGAGGGTGGTGGACCTTTCCCCGCCCGCGCCGACCTCCTGGCCCCGGACCTCGAAGCGGTCGCCGCCGTTGTGGAGGCGGGCGCCCGCCGCGAGAAGGCGGTGCGGGACTCGGTACTGCTCTCGATGGCGGCCGCCGGTTTCGGCGCCGTCTGGGGGCTGAAGGCTCCAGGCGTGGAGCGGGCCTCCTACCCGGTGAGCGTGGCCGCGCTCGGCGCCCTCGTCTCAGGGTGGGCGCGGCTGCGCGGCGGCGAGCGTCAGGGACCCTCCATCTCGCAGATAGACGACCCGCGACCCGAGCGTTGGGGACGGCTCGGGGTGGAAGATGTCCTGCGGGCGCTGGATACCACCGGAGAGGGGCTTTCCAGCGCCCGGGCGGGGGAGCGGCGGCAGGTGGCGGTGCCGGTAAAGGACCGCAACAAGTTCCTGGGGGCGCTAGGGGACCAGATCCGGTCCCCCCTCACCGGGATACTCGCCGCCGGCGCGGGGCTCTCGCTCGTCCTGGGCGCTCCGGGGGACGTGGTCATGATAAGCGCGATGATCGTCGCCAACTCCGTCGCCGGTGCCTGGCAGGAGCGCCAGGCCGACCGGACGACCGAGGAGCTGGAGCGCATGGGGACCGTCACCGCCCGCGTCCTGCGCGATGGAGGCACCGTCTCGTTGCCGGCGGACGAGATCGTGTCGGGGGACGTGCTGCTGCTGGCGCCGGGCGACCGGGTCGCCGCCGACGCGCGGCTCCTGGAGGCCCAGGGCCTGGAGGTGGACGAGACGGCCCTGACCGGGGAGTCGTTGCCGGTCTCCAAGGGCCCCGACGGGGCCACCGACGAGAGCCGCATCGTCCTCGAGGGCAGCGACGTGACGGTCGGCACCGGGCGCGCCGTGGTGGTCGCCGTCGGCCGCGGCACCCGGATGGGCTCCATAGCCGCCGCGCTCGCCGAGGAGGAGGCCCCGCAGACCGGCCTCACCGTGCGCCTGAACCAGATGCTCCGGCAGGTGCTCCCGGTGATCGTCGGTGGAGGGGCGGTCGTTGCCGCCTCCGGCCTCCTCTGGCGCCGGCCGCTCCTGCCCCAGCTCGCTATCGGTGCCAGCGTCGCTATAGCCGCCGTCCCCGAGGGCCTGCCGCTGCTGGCAAAGGTGGGCGAGGCGGCGGTCGCTCGCCGGCTGGCCGGCCGCAGCGCCCTGGTGCGCCGCCTCTCGGCGGTCGAGGCCCTGGGGAGGGTGGACGTTGCCTGCGCCGACAAGACCGGCACCCTGACGGAGGGCCGCCTCGTGCTGCGCCTGGTGGCCGACGTGGACGGGGAGGGGAGCCCGCACGACGAGCTCCCCGGCAACCTGCGCCACGTGCTGCTCACCGCCGCCCTCGCCGGCCCGCGCCCGGACGCGCCGGGGGCGAACATGGACCCCACCGACGTCGTGGTAGCCCGGGCCGCCCAGGTCTCCGGCCTCGGCGACGAGCTGCAGGCCGAACGCGAGGCCGAGCTACAGTTCAAGTCGTCTCAGGGCTTCCACGCCGCCGTGATCCGGGGTCGCCTCTGTGTAGAGGGGGCTGCGGAGGCGCTGGTCTCTCGGTGTACGAGCGTGCGCCGCGGGGGAGAAGACCGACCCCTGGGCGAGGAAGAGCGGCGCGACCTGCTCCAGAGGTCCCGGACGCTGGCCGAGCGGGGCCTGCGCGTGCTCATGGTCGCCGAGGGTGTGCCCGAGGCTGCGGTAGAGGACCCGCAGGGGCTCACCGCCCTGGGTTTCCTCGGGATCACCGACCCCTTGAGGTCCGGTGTCGAGGCCGCCGTGCGCCGGTGCGAGGAGGCCGGGGTGCGCGTGGTCATGCTCACCGGCGACCACCCCGCGACCGCCCGCACCATCGCCCGCGAGGCCGGCCTCTCGGAGAACGGAGAGGGGATCCTGACGGGCCCCGCGATAGCCGGGCTCGACGACGAAGAGCTGGACCGGCGCCTGGAGCGCGCGGCGGTCATCGCGCGGGTCACGCCCCTGGACAAGCTCAGGATCGTCGAGAGCCTCCAGCGCCAGGGCCACGTCGTCGCGATGACCGGCGACGGCGTCAACGACGGGCCGGCCCTGCGGCTGGCAAACGTCGGGGTGGCGATGGGCCGCGGCGGTACCGAGGTCGCCCGCCAGGCCGCCGACGTGGTGCTCGCCGATGATGACTTCTCCACCCTCGTGGAGACGCTCGTAGAGGGCCGCAGCTTCTGGCGCAACATCCGCCGCGCCCTGAGCCTGCTCCTCGGCGGCAACCTGGGCGAGCTAGGCCTCCTGGCGGGAGCCAGCGTGCTGAGCCCCGCCACCCCGCTGACCTCCGCCCAGATCCTGGCGATGAACCTCATTACCGACGTCCTGCCCGCCCTGGCCGTGGCCCTCCAGCAGCCCGAGCACCGCGACCTCTCGGGCCTGAACCGGGAGGGCGCCGTCGCCCTGGAGAGGTCCCTCCGCAGCGACGTCCTGCGCCGGGGCGTCGCCACGGCGGTCCCCTCGCTCGCCGCGTACCTGATAGCGCTCCACTCTTCCAGCCTGCCCCAGGCCCGCGCCGTCGCCTACTCGAGCATCGTCGTCACCCAGCTCGCCCAGACCCTCGACGTAGGACGGGCCGAAGGCGGGCTCAGCCGCTCCGTGACCGGCGCCGTCGCCGGCTCCGCCCTCCTGTTCGCCGCCACCTTCGCCGCGAGACCTCTCCGCGCCTTCCTGAACCTGACCCCGCCGACACCCCTCGGCTGGGCCCTCGTCGTAGCCAGCACTCTCGCCGCCGTGCTCCTCGGCCGCCGGCGCTCGTACCCCACCCTCCCCGCTACGGAGACCGCCGCGAGCTAACCGGCCCCGGTTTACCCTCGCGCCGTCCCTATCCAAAACCCTCGCCAACACTTGACCATCCAGAAGGAGGGTGGTATTTTAGGCAAGGCTAAAAAATTATTGAGGCAATAGTTTATTTGGAGGGGAGGTAGAGGAAGGTGTTGCAGGCTGGAGGGTTTCTGGGGAGTAGGGGCACGTCGGGGCGCTGCGGCCGTCTCCTCTATGAGCCCCGGGAGATTTTACGCGGCCGGGGAGTTGCGCCGGTTTGCACTCTGGAAAGCCCTCGGGAGACCCTGGAAGCCTCGTGGCAGAGGCCCTACAGAGCCTTCTTCACGCATTCTCCTTTCTAGTGGCTGAAGGTTCTCTACTTCACTCACGAAGGGGCTCAGGACCGGTTCCGGGTCTGCCGGGGGTTTACGTTTCGAGAGAGGAAGGAGGTGGGGGAGTCTGATCGGTGGGTCGCGGACGAGCACTGCCCGGTATGGGCGGGAGGGACCCCTGCTACGCAAGCTCTGTGGGGAGAGGTTCTTGAAATTTCTCGAAATTTCTCGAAACGTCTGTGATCTGAGAGCATTTTCGTTGCGTAAGTACCTCTGTTACGATGCTTGTTATCGTAGATACTCGCCGTCGTAAAAGCAGGTGTCGAGCCAGGGAAGGGGGAGGGTAAGGGGAGGCTCGGGGCGACACCGGCCCACCAAAGCAATCGTATGCTAAGGAGAACATTCGGTCCTACGAAAGGATGGGTAAGTTTTGCGACAATCAAGTGTAAACATGCGGCAGCTAACGTTCGCGGCGATTGCGGCCGTGGTCGCCGCGGTCGTTGCGGGCGGCGTCTTCGCGTTGACGCCGGTGGGGGCTTCTTCGCACAGGGAGGCTCCCTTTATAGCCGGCGATCCGGAGGCGGACGGCACCGACCTTTATTCCTTCGTCAGCCCGGACAACCCGGAGATGGTGACGCTGCTGGCGAACTACACCGGGTTCCAGCCGCCGGCGGGGGGGCCGAACTTCTTCCCGTTCGGCGATGACGTCCTCTACGAGATAAACATCGACAACACCGGGGACGCCAGGGACAACCTGACCTTCCAGTTCCGCTTCGACACCGAGTTCGCCGACGGCGACACCTTCGAGATCCCCAACACCGGGCCGGTCACCTCGCTGGACGACCCGAACCTGAACCGGCGGCAGACCTACTCCGTCTCGGTTCTCGAGGGAGATACCCAGGGTGATACCGAGCGGGAGGGCCGGGTCATCGCCGAGGACCTGCCGGTCGCGCCGACGAATAACGGCCCGAACTCCTACCCCGAAGGCTACCGCCAGGTGGCACAAGAGGCCATCCTGGACCTCGGGGACGGCATCACGAGCTTCGCCGGCCCGAGGGACGACCCGTTCTTCCTCGACCTCGGCGGGACGTTCGACCTGCTGACCCTCCGGCCGCTGCAGGGCCTCGAGCCGGTCGACGACTTCGCGGGCCTGAACGTGAATACCCTTGCTCTCGAGGTCCCCAAGGAGATGCTGCGCGGACCCAACGACTCCGTCGTCGGCGTGCGCACGACCTCCTACCGGGAGAGCACGAACGTCCTTCAGGACGTCGGCGAGCCCGGCGAGCCGTTCCCCGAGGTGCGCCAGACCGAGGGGCCGCAGACGCAGCTCTCCCGCCTAGACCTCCCGCTGGTCAACGAGCTGCTGATCGCGCTCAGGGACCAGGACCGCTGGAACGCCTCCGAGCCGGTCGACGACGCTCAGTTCCTCGAGTACGTCGAGGACCCCGAGCCCGCCCGCCTTCTGAACGAGCGCATCGGTCTCGAAGCGCCGGCCCCGCCACGCGAGGACCTGGTCTCGATCTTCCTGACCGGTATACCGGACCTGAACCAGCCGGCGGAGGTTACGCCTTCCGCCCAGCTACGGCTGAACATGGACATTCCGCCCTCGGCGGAGCCGGACCGGCTGGGTATCCTGGGCGGAGATGAAGCGGGCTTCCCGAACGGCCGGCGTCCGGCCGATGATGTCGTCGACATCTCGCTCCGGGCCATAGCCGGCGCCACGCCCTTCACGCCGGAGTTCGACGTCGAGTCCAACCAGCTCAGCGACGGCAACACCGCCAACGACGTGCCGTTCCTGGACACCTTCCCGTTCCTGAACGCGCCCCACGACTACGCGGGAGCGACGTACAGCGGAGCGGGCGGCGGAGTGGCCGGCGGCATGCCCGACACCGGAGGCGTGCCGTACACCGACGACTTCCCGGACAACGACCAGCCGGACAGCAACGAGCCGGACAACGAGGAGCCCGACGGCGTGCTGCAGCGCGCGCTGCAAACGCTCACGGGCGTCTTCTCGGGTTGAGGTAACCAGAGGGGCGGCCCCGTCACGCGGGGCCGTCCTTCTCCGACTTTCGAGATAGGCCCCCGCGGTCTCTCCCCGGGGGCCTGGGGCGATCGGGGCGGCATACGTACCGCCCCGCAGAGAGGAGGCTACCCTGAGAGCACTTAGTTACAAGTGGGCGCTGGTGGGGCTGGCGGCAGCGCTGGCCGTAGTCGCGGCCGGTGTGCTCGTCTCCGGCCTCGGCGGCGGGTCCCCGGCGGAGAGGGGCGAGACGCCGCTCGCCTCCTCTTCGGGCTCCAACGGCGGTCCCACCGACGAGATCATCGCCGACCTCCAGCAGAGGCTGGAGGAGGACCCGGAGGACTTCCGCTCCCACATCGACCTGGCTAACGCCTACCTGCAGAAGGCACGGGAGAACGGCGACCCCTCCCTGTACCCGAGGGCCGAGGAGCTGCTGGAGAGGGCCGGAGAGATTGAGCCTCAAGACCCCGAGCTTCTCGCCACCCGCGGCGTCTTGGCCCTGGCGCGCCACGAGTTCGCCGGGGCGCTGGAGCTCGGCGAAGAGGCCCTGGCCTCGAACCCCGATAGCGCCCGCTACTACGGGATCGTCGGCGACGCTCAGATAGAGCTCGGCCGCTACGAGGAGGCGGTCGGGTCCTACCAGGAGATGGTCGACCACCGGCCCGACTTCGAGTCCTACATCCGCGTCTCGCACGCCCGCGAGCTCTACGGCGACCCCGAGGGGGCCATGGAGGCGATGCAGGCCGCTCTCGATGCCGGGGTCTCCGTCTCCGAGAACGCGGCCTGGGCGCACGTCCAGCTCGGTAACCTCCGGTTCACCTCCGGCGACCTCGACGGGGCCGCGAGGGAGTACGACCGGTCCTTGATGACCTTTGCTGAGTACCCGCTGGCGCTGGCCGGTCAGGCCCGGGTCGCCGCGGCGAGGGGTGAGATGGAGGAGGCGGCCACGCTCTACGAGCAGGCCTTCGACCGCATGCCCCTGCCCGAGCACGCCATCGCCCTGGGCGACGTCTACGCCGAGATGGGCGACCAGGAGAGGGCGGAGGAGCAGTACGAGGTGGTACGGGCTATAGACACGCTCTTCCGGGACGCCGGGGTCGACACCGACCTTGAGATAGCCCTGTTCTTCGCCGACCACGACATAGAGCTCCAGACGTCGCTTGAGAAGGCGCGCTCGGCGTACGAGGCGCGGCCCTCCATCCACGCCGCCGACGTCCTGGCCTGGACGCTGTACAAGACCGGGGACTACGAGGAGGCCCAAAGGTACGCCTCGGAGGCCCTGGAGCTGGGCACCCGCGACCCCCTGAAGCTCTTCCACGCCGGGATGATCGCCAGGGAGCTCGGCCAGGACGAGCAGGCCAGGGAATACCTCCAGCGGGCCACCGGCCTGAACCCGCACTTCTCTCCCCTGTACGACGAGCAGGCCGCCGCCGAGCTGGAAGAGCTGGAGGAGGAAGCCGCGAGCTCCGGAGGGGAGGAGTGATGTCTCGCCGGTCGCGGTCTGTGCGGACATGGTTGGCGGCGGGTCTCGCGCTCGCGCTGGCGATGCTCGCCTTGCTGCCCGCGACGGCCCAGGCGCACCCCCTGGGGAACTTCACGATCAACCACTACACGGAGCTCGAGTTCGCCGACGAGGAGGCTCGTGTCACCTACGTACTGGACCTCGCCGAGATCCCGACCGTCCAGGAGAAGGAGCGGCTCGACACCGACGACGACGGCGAGCTCTCCGAGGAGGAGGCCGACGCCTACCTCGACGCCGAGCTGCCGGCCCTGGTGGAGGACCTCCACCTCGAGGTCGGCGGCGAGGCCCTGCCTCTGGAGGTCCTCGATCGCTCGGCGGAGTACGTGCCCGGCGAGGCGGGGCTGCCCATCCTCCGGGTCGAGGCTCGCCTGCTGGCCGAGCTCCCGGGGGGCTGGGAGGACGACGGCTCCGGCTACTACACCAACCTCAACTACGAGGACCGGCTCGGTTGGCGCGAGATCGTCGTCCGGGGCGGCCCCGGGGTCGCCGTCGAGGACTCCACGGCGCCGGCGGAGGGCATCTCGGACGAGCTGCGCTCGTATCCCCAAGACATGCTCACCAGCCCGCTGGAGCACCGCGAGGCCGAGTTCACGCTCGTCCCGGGCGACGGGACCCCGGGCGACGGGGACACCGCCGGCCAGGCGGCGGATCGCGTCGAGGCGGACGGCATCGGTGACGCCGCCACCGACCGGGTAGCCTCCCTGATCTCGGTCGACACCCTCTCACCGGCCGTCATCGGCATCTCGCTTCTGGGCGCGCTCTTCTGGGGTGGGGCACACGCCCTGACCCCCGGCCACGGCAAGGCGGTCGTGGCGGCCTACCTGGTCGGAACCCGGGGGACGGCCCGGCATGCGGGCTTCCTCGGCTTGACGGTGACGCTGACCCATACCCTGGGCGTCTTCGCCCTCGGTGCGGTGACCCTCTACCTCTC
>JACCZN010000252.1 GCA_013695915.1 Rubrobacter sp. | reverse complement strand
TCGCCGCACCGTGGCAGCTCCTGGAGCGGGCGTTCTCCCGGCTCGCCGGTGACCGGGACGGGACCCGCTAGACCTCACCCGCTCCGGCTAGAGCAGCGCCGTCACGTCCAGAAAGGCAAGGGCCATCAGGGCCGCCCCCGCCAGTATGAAAAGGAGCCCCATCCGGCGGCGCCCCCTCTCGAGGGCCTCCGCACCGGAGGTAGCAGCCGCTTCCTGATCCTGCTCCACCGTCGGGTCCGTCTCCAGAGTTCCGGGATCTCTGCGCTCGCGTATCATGCCCCAACACTAAACGCTTGCGGCAGAGCCGTGGTTAAAGCCCGGTAAAACGCAGGTTAAATGTTCGCTAAAAGCCGGTGCGCCGCGGACGGGGCTGCCGCGCCGGTGACGGTGTGCCCGCTCACAACGCGGTGTCCGGCCGCTGGTAGACTCGCCCGCGGCGTTAAACGTACGAGTTCGAGGAGAGGTTGGATATGCCAGGGACATTGCAGGGAAGAGTCGCGGTCGTCACCGGAGCCTCGAGCGGCATTGGCCGGGCCACCGCCGAGACGCTGGCCGGCGAGGGCGCGAACGTGGCGCTGCTCGCCCGCCGCAGGGAGCGTCTGGAGGCACTTGCGGAAGAGATCAACGGGGGTAACGGCGGCAAGGCTGCGGTCTACGAGACCGACGTTACTGATCGGAAGGCCCTGGAACAGGTCGCGGACCGGGTGCAAGGTGACCTCGGGCGGGCGGACCTGCTGGTAAACAACGCGGGCGTCATGCTCCTCTCGCCCTTCGCGGACGGGAAGCACGAGGAGTGGCGTCAGATGGTGGACGTGAACCTCACTGCGGTCTTCGACACCACAGATGTCTTTCTCGGGCAGCTCCGGGACGGCGGCGGAGACATAATAAACATCTCCTCGGTGGCGGGCATAAAGGCCATCGAGAACAGCTCCGTCTACAACGCCACCAAGTTCGGCGTTACCGGATGGTCCGAGGCGCTGCGCATGGAGCTCGCCGAGGAGAGCGTGCGCGTCACCACCGTGGAGCCCGGCGTAGTGCTCACCGAGCTGCCGGACCACATCTCCGACCCCGACTCCGAGGCCGGTATCCGGGAGATCGAGAAGAGCGCCGAGCCGATACAGGCCGAGGATATAGCCTCGATCATCCTCTACGCCGCCTCCCGGCCGGCGAACATCTGCCTCAACGAGATCGTGGTCCGTCCCACGAAGCAGAAGCTCTAGCCACTACACTCCGGCCGGGGAGAGCCCGTGACCCTCGTGGCAGCGGAGCCGCTCTTCATGGGCCAGGGCGTCGCCTACCGGCGGCCGTCTCTCTGCGGGCCGCAACGTACGGGGACTACCGCTCTACCACCTCGTAGAGCAGCGCCTCCCTGTCGACCTCTACCAGGTCGTAGCCGCGCAGGTTGTAGCGCAGCTTCATCCTCTCGACGCCGTCGAAGTAGTAAGTGGACTCGTAGCCGGGGAACAGGTGGTAGACGGGGCGGTCTCCGTACCTGACGATCGCCCTCAGTACCGGGTCTTGGATGCCGTCTTCGAGGTAGCTGACCAGCTCTATGTCCTCTCTCCGGTTCTCTACGAGGACCATGTAGAAGAGAGGGCTCCGGTGGTGGAAGACGGCGGCGCCGGGCTCTACCTCCCGCTCCACGGCCTCGATGGTCTTCTGACCCTGATAGTCCTGGCTGCGGTCCACGCTCAGGAAGGTCTGCTGCAGACCGAAGAACGGGAGGGAGAGGACCATCAACGAGATGCCCAGAGCGGCGAGTGCTCCGTTCCACGACAGACGGCCACCGGCAAGCCTCTCCGCCGCGCTCGTCAGCACGCCGAAACCCACCGCCATAAAGAGAGCCAGCAACAGGTAAGAGGGGATGAAGTAGAGGTATACATCGTCGATGTCGTACTGCATCGCGTAGAACAGCCACCCGGCGAAGAGCGCGCCGAGCATGGCCGCCGCGGGCCGGTCCTTCGCCAGGAGGTAGATGAAGCCCACGACCGCCACGGCCACGAGCGCGA
>JACCZN010000245.1 GCA_013695915.1 Rubrobacter sp. | reverse complement strand
TACCGGCCCGCTCGAAGGTTACGCTGCCCATTTCGACGATCTGTTCGCCAAGCGTCTCTCCTACGTCCACTCTCCCGGTCAGGCTCCCGGTTCGAATTTGGCCCATTCAGGGGATGCGCTGGTCTATGCGCCGGGCCTACCTTTGGGGAGAGCCTGTGTAGTGTATGGCATCAAAGGGCAAGCGCTGCGAGCAGACGCTCTCTGTGCAGCGGCCGGTGCCGTGCCCGTTACCGGGAGGGTCGGAGAAGAAGGAGGTGTCGGGTGCCGAGTGAGAACGTAGCCATCGTGCGGGAGGTGTACGAGGCGTTCAACCGGGGAGACCTCCCCGCCGTGTGGTCCCTTATGGATCCGGGGGTCTCGCTGGTAGGACCGCCGGTCTCCCGGATGCCCTATACGGGATTCCACTCCGGTCCCCGGTCCGTAACGGTGGCCCTCTTCCGGTACGAGGCGGATCTCTGGAAGGAGTTCCGGGCCGTCCCGGAGTCGTTCCTGTACACCGATGAGAGCGTGGTCGTGCTGGGGCGCTTCCAGGCGGTGGGCCGGGAGAGCGGTGAGACTATCTGCATCCCGTTCTTTCACGAGTGCTCCCTGTGCGGGGGGAGAATAGACCGGGTACACAGCTACCCGGCTGCGGCCCGGGCCATGGGGATGCCCGATTGAGGTTCCCGATGAGGTCAGCTCGTCTGCGGGAGGGCCTCCGGGTGCCGCTACGGCAGCCTGGCGTATAATTGCAGCCGGTGTACGAGGTCGACTCTGGAGGTCGTTTAATCGATGGGGACTCACGCTTTCTTGCCGACCGAACGGGTACACTTCGGCCCCGGTAGCCTGGAGAAGCTGGAGGACGAGGCCCGGTCGAGAGACCGGGTCTTCGTCGTGACCGGCCGCACGCTCTACGAGGAGACGGACCTCGTCCGGCGGGTAGAGGAGCGGCTCGGCGACCGGCACGCGGGCACCTTCGCCGGTATGGGGGAGCACACGCCGGGGAGCGCGGTGGAGCAGGCGGCGGGGGAGGGGGAAGGTTCGGACCTCCTCGTGAGCTTCGGGGGCGGGAGCGTCGTAGACGGCACCAAGGCCGTGTCCGTGAGGCTCGGGTACCCGGAGCAGGTCGCGATACCGACTACGCTCTCCGCGGCGGAGTGGGCACACCTCGTGGGGGTCACGGACGAGGCGGCAGGCCGCAAGAGCGGCTTCGCCGACCCGCGAGCAGTACCGCCGGTCGTGATCCTGGATCCCGAGCTTACCCTCCGCACCCCGGAGAAGCTCTGGCTCTCCACCGGCATCCGGGCCCTCGACCATGCGGTGGAAGGTTTCCTGGGGACCGATCCGCACCCGATCACGGACGTAATGGGTCTCGAAGGGGCGCGGCGGCTCACGAGATACCTGCCGCTCTCGAAGGAGCGGCCGGAGGACGTGGAGGTCCGTGGGGAGCTACAGGTAGCCGCCTGGATGTCGTACTTCGGGCCTCTGAACACGCCCATGGGCCTCTCTCACGGCCTCGGCCGGAGGATAGGGGCGAGCTACGGTGTGCCCCACGGCTACACCTCCTGCATAACCCTCGCGCCGACCCTGGCGCGGGTGCGGGAAGAGACGCCGGAGCAGCGCCTGGAGCAGCTCGCGGAGGCCCTCGGCGGGGAGCCCGCGGAGAGGGTCGCGGCGCTCGTGGAGGAGCTGGGCCTGCCGCACCGCCTGAGGGACGTTGGGGTGCCGGAGGAGGACCTCGAGGCGCTCGCCGGGGAGTTCGGGGACCGGCGGGACGACGCCCTCTCCATACTGCGCCGGGCCTACTAGAAAGAGGAGCCCGGCTCCCGCAGGAACCTCAACTCTTCCGGCGTCGAGCCGCGGCCGAGCACCTCGTTGCGGTGGGGGAACCGGCCGAAACGTTCGATGACCTCCAGGTGCCGGAGGGCGTACTCCGTGACGTACCGGCTCTCCGGATCGTCGCCGAGACCCTGGAAGAGCTCCACCGAGCGCCGCTGGTCCTCCAGGTCCTCGCTGTGCTCGAACGGCAGGTAGATGAACCAGCGCTGCACCCTGGATAGTTCCCGGTCGAAGCCACGCTCCACGGCGTGTCCGGCGGCGGAGAGGGCCTGCGGGTCGGTGGCGAAGGACCGGGGGTCTCCGCGGAACAGGTTGCGCGGGAACTGGTCGAGCAGCAGTATCAGGGCCATACAGCTCTCCGGGGCCTCCCGCCAGCCGTCGAGCTCTCCCGCGGCGGCCCGCTCCCGGTCATCCGCGAAGCGCTCCCTTATCTCCCCGTCGAAAGCGGTATCCCGCGTGAACCAGACCTCGCGCGGGTGGCCGTAGCCCTCTTCTCCCGGGCGGGCGAACCAGAAGCCCAGGACCTCCTCCACCTTCCCGGAGCCGGGTCGGCTATGCTCCTCTGTCACGACCCTCCTTCCCGAACCCGGCGACCCGCTGGACAGGTGCAAGATACAACCGGCCCGCCGCCCGGGCAAGAGCCTACGGGGGTTACTCGTCCAGGCTCAAGACCGTTCTACCCCGCCGGCTCAGGACAGGTCTGTTATGACCTCCGAGAGCCAGGCCCGGGCCTCTTCTACCTCCTCGTAGGTCAGGGCGTGCCCGGCCTGTTTCCACTTCAGCGACACCTCCGCCCGCGCCTCCTTGAGGAGGCCCGCCAGTCGCTCGGCGTTGTCGGGGGGTATGATTTGATCTCCCGTAGCCGCCGCCATGAGGACGGGCGTGCCGGCCAGGTCCGGGGTAGTCTCCAGCTCGAAGGGGACCATCGAGCGGAACAGCACGGCGGCCCGCAGGAGGCCCGGGTGGAGCAGCAGGAGGCTGGCGGCGATGTTCGCGCCGTTGGAGTACCCGACGGCCACGATCTTCGCGGGGTCGAGGCCGTACTCCTCCACGGCGGACTCCACGAAGGCGGCGAGCTCGTGCGTGCGGGCCACGAGATCCTCCTCGTCGAAGACACCTTCGGCCAGCCGCCGGAAGAAGCGCGGCATCCCGTTCTCCAGGACCTTGCCCCGGGGGCTCAAGATCGCGGCCCCCGGAAGCAGCTCCTTGCCGAGCGGTACGAGGTCGTCCTCGTTGGCGCCGGTCCCGTGGAGGGTTAGGAGGGTGACCCCCGAGCCGTCTTCGGCCGGGACGAGCCGGTGGGTGTGCTCCGGCTCCGGGCTCACTTGCCGCCGCCCACGACGGGGAGAGAGAGCTCCGGCAGCGTCCGTTCGAGGTCCGCCCGGTGCTCCTCGTACTGCGGCGGCAGCTTGAGGTTCGTGCCGAGCTCCCCGACCGTCTCGTCGGTGGTGAAACCGGGCGGGTCGGTCGCTATCTCGAAGAGGACACCGCCGGGCTCGCGGAAGTAGATCGCGTCGAAGTACTGCCGGTCTATGACCGGGGTGACACTGTAGCCGAGCTTTGCGATCTCCTCCCGGATCTCCTCGTGGCTCTCGTGGTCGGGGACCCGGAAGGCCACGTGGTGCACCGCCCCGACGCCCATCCGGCCGGTAGGGCCTTCCGGCTGGTGCAGGAGGTGCACCCGGTTGCCCGAGCCGCCCTCCCCGGCCTCGTACCGGAAACGCCCGTCCTCCTCGCCCGCCCGCCGGAAGCCGAGGACGCCCGTCAAGAGTTCCGCCGTCCTGCCGGGCTCCTTCTCCGAGAGCGCCACGCTCTCGAAGCCCCGCACCGCATGCTCCTCCGGGACTGGCCCCGTCTGCCACCCCGGCCGCGTGTCCTCGGCCTCGGCCACCAGCTCGAGCCCGATGCCGTCCGGGTCGGCGAAGTGGAGCACGGAGTCCCCGAAGCGCTCCACAGGCTTCTCGAAGCGGACCCCGTGCTCCACCAGCCGCTCGGTCCAGTATCCCAGGGACTCGCGGGGTATGGAGAAGGCGGTCGTGGTTAGCTGCCCCGTGCCGGGACGGCCCGCCGGAGCCCCGTTGTTGCCCCAGGGGAAGAAGGTCAGCACGGTACCGGGGTTGCCGACCTCGTCACCGTAGTACAGGTGGTACG
>JACCZN010000239.1 GCA_013695915.1 Rubrobacter sp. | reverse complement strand
CCGTCATCAAGGTCGGTGCCGCTACCGAGACGGAGCTCAAGGAGAAGAAGCACCGCGTGGAGGACGCCCTCTCCGCGACCCGCGCCGCCCTCGAAGAGGGTATCGTGCCGGGCGGCGGCGTGGCTCTCCTGCATGCCCAGCAGCCCGTATCCGACCTGCTCGACACGCTCGACGGCGACGAGCGGACGGGAGCCAAGATCGTCCACCGGGCACTGGAGGAGCCGCTGCGTCAGATAGCCTCCAACGCCGGGGCCGACGGGTCGATAGTGGTGGACAAGGTCCGGGGCCAGTCGGGTTCGGTAGGGTACAACGCGCTTAGCGGGGAGTACCAGGACCTGGTAAAGGCCGGGGTGATAGACCCTGCGATGGTCACACGTTCGGCGTTGCAGAACGCGGCGTCCATCGGCAGCCTCATCGTCACGACCGACGTGGTCGTGGCCGAGCCCGAGGACGGAGACGCCGCCATGGCCGGTGGCGGCGGTGGCATGGGCGGCATGGGCGGCATGATGTAAGCCCCCCATAAAGGGCCCTTCGACGGGCGGCGTCTCCGTGAAATGCGGAGGCGCCGCCCGTTTCGTTTTGTTACGCTTACCGCAGGGTATAACTGCACACCGAGGTTCGGCAGGACGTAGCCAGAAGGAGAGGTCGTGGTGGGAGAGATCCTTCGAGCCCTCGTAGTGCCCATCCTGGTTATAGTGGTTATGTTGGTGGTCGTGCTGCAGTTCGTCTGAGGGCCGGGGTACGGCCCTCGGGGGAGGACGTATCTTCTACGGTGCGAAGGGAGGCGAGAGCGTGAGGGGAATAATCGGTACCGTGATCACGGTAGTAATAGTCATAGTAATCCTGAGCCTGCTGGGCGTGCTTTAAGCTTTTACAGCGAAGAGGCGCCCGGCGAGCAAAGGCTGCGAGGGTTGCGGATACCTGAACCTGAGGTAGAGATTACGAGCAGTACGTGGGCTTTGTGTTATTCACCTGCTCCTGGCTCGTAGCGAGAGAAGCCCGGTCTCTACAAGCGCCGAGATCGTCGCAGACTCGGGCCGGGGGTGGAGATTTACCGCGCGCCGAACGGGGTATAAAAGGAACCGGCCCATAGCCGTAAGGGGAGGTGAGCCCTTGGCAGGAGAGGCGCAGAGGGCTGTGACGCGTAGTGCCGGTCGTGCTGCGGTTTGTCAGAGACTAGAGACGGCAGCACTCGGTTGAAAGCGGTCCCCGGCTAACGAGCCGCTGGCGAGAATCGGAAGGGAGGAACAGTGGGACGTGGACTAACGGGCACGATCATAAGCGTACTGGTCATAGTAGTCCTGGTCATCGTGATCATTCAGCTCACGTAAGACGGAGGCGGGGAGCAAAATCCTGCTTGACCCTTGTAGGTAACGAGGTGTAGCATAAGCTGAGTTTGCAAGAGTCGGCAGAAAAGGTCGCAGTGAAGCCCACGGGGGAGAGCCCGTGGGCTTTGTCGTGCCCGTCGTAGCGTCGGAGGTCACGGTGCCAGCCGTCGGCCCCAAGGATCCTGGTGAGAAAGGAACGGTCAGGCTTTATGGACATTGAGATCGGGAAGGGAAAGACGGCGCGGCGGGCCTACGGGCTCGACGAGATCGCCATAGTGCCGAGCCGGAGGACCCGGGACCCGGAGGACATAGACATCTCCTGGGGCCTCGGGGACCTGCACCTGGACCTCCCGTGTCTGGCGAGCGCCCTGGACGCCTCCATAGACCCCCGCGCGGCGGTCGTCATCGGACAGCTCGGCGGGCTCGCGGTGCTGAACCTGGAGGGCTTGCAGACCCGCTACGAGGACCCGGAGCCGGTCTTCGAGGAGATAGCGAGCCTGCCCGAGCACAAGGCCACGCGCATCCTGCAGCAGCTCTACGAGGAGCCCATAAAAGAGGAGCTCATCTTCCGCCGGGTGCAGGAGATAAAGGCGGGTGGCGTTATAGCCGCCGCCTCCCTGACGCCCCAGCGGGTAGAGAAGTACCACCGGGCCGCCATAGAGGCCGGGCTCGACGTCCTCGTCGTGCAGGGTACCGTGGTCTCTGCCGAGCACGTCTCACAGTCCGTCGTGCCGCTGAACCTGATGGACTTCATACCGTCGCTGGACGTGCCGGTCGTCGTCGGGGGCTGCGCGAGCTACTCGACCGCCCTGCACCTCATGCGGACCGGGGCCGTCGGTGTGCTGGTCGGGGTGGGTCCGGGCAGGATCTGCACGACGCGCGGGGTTATCGGGACGGGTGTGCCGCAGGCCACCGCCGTGGCCGACGCCGCCGCCGCCAGGATGCGTCACTACTTCGAGACCGGCGACTACGTGAACGTCATCGCCGACGGCGGGATGCGGACCGGGGGAGACGTGGCGAAAGCGGTCGCCTGCGGGGCCGACTCCGTGATGCTCGGGAGCGCCTTCGCCAAGGCCGCCGAAGCCCCGGGCCGGGGCACCTCGTGGGGCATGGCGACCTTCCACCCAACCCTCCCGCGCGGCACCCGGATAAAGACCAGGATCACCGGCACCCTGGAGGAGATCCTCATCGGCCCCGCCCGCGAGAACGACGGCACGCTCAACCTCATGGGCGCGCTACGGATGAGCATGGCGACCACCGGCTACCAGAACATCAAGGAGTTCCAGAAGGCCGAGATCATGTACGCCCCCTCCTTCCACACGGAGGGCAAGATCGAGCAGCGCTCCCAGGGCGTAGGGATGGGCTAGGGGGCTGACCGTGATCCTGGTCCTGGACTTCGGCAGCCAGTACGCTCAGCTCATAGCCCGCCGGGTCCGCGAGGCCCGCGTCTACAGCGAGCTCATCCCCTACGACACGCCCGTAGAGGAGATCGCCGCCCGAGGACCGGACGGGATAATCCTCTCCGGCGGCCCGAACAGCGTCTATGAAGAAGGCGCTCCTCGCATCGACGAGAGGCTTCTCGACCTCGACGTGCCGGTACTCGGCATCTGCTACGGCATGCAGCTCATGGCCCTCCTCTCCGGCGGCGAGGTCAGTTCCGTCCAGATCCGGGAGTACGGGCGCTCGAAGCTCCGGGTAAAGGAGTCCGGCGTGCTGTTCGCCGAGACGCCCGAGGAGCAGCAGGTGTGGACGAGCCACGGTGACGCCGTCCTCTCCGCGCCGGAAGGCTTTACCGTGACCGCCGAGACCCCCTCCGTCCCGATACTGGCGTTCGAGAGCGCGGACGAGCGGCGTTTCGGGGTGCAGTTCCACCCGGAGGTCCGGCACAGCGAGTACGGGGAGGACATACTCAAGAACTTCCTCTTCGAGGCCTGTGGGGCCACGCCGGACTGGACGCCGACCAACATTATCACCGATGCGGTCGAGCGGGTCAGGGAGCAGGTCGGGGACTCGAAGGTGATCTGCGGTCTCTCCGGCGGCGTGGACTCCGCTACGGCGGCGATGCTCGTCCACCGGGCCGTCGGCGACAACCTGACATGTGTCTTCGTGGACCACGGCCTCCTGCGGCAGAACGAGGCCGAGCAGGTCGTCGAGGCCTTCGGCGAGGACTCCGACGTGCCGCTCATCCACGTGGAGGCCAGGGGCCGCTTCCTCGACAAGCTCACGGATGTCACCGACCCGGAGGCGAAGCGCAAGATCGTCGGCGAGGAGTTCATCCGCACGTTCGAGGAGGAGGCGGGGGGGATAGAGGACGCCGGGTTCCTCGTGCAGGGTACGCTCTACAGCGACGTTATAGAGAGCGGCACCCGCGACGCCGCCAGGATCAAGAGCCACCACAATGTCGGTGGTCTGCCGGAGGTCATGGACCTCGACCTCGTGGAGCCCCTGCGGAGCCTCTTCAAGGACGAGGTGCGGGTCGTAGCGGCGGAGCTCGGGATGCCGGAGAGGATGGTGTGGCGCCAGCCCTTCCCGGGGCCGGGCCTCGCCATCAGGATCATCGGGGAGGTGACGGCGGAGCGGCTGGAGATACTCCGCCGGGCTGACGCTGTACTTCAGGAAGAGGTCCGCTCCGCCGGTCTGTACCGCGACCTCTGGCAGAGCTTCGCGGTGCTGCCCGCCATCCACTCCGTAGGCGTCATGGGCGACGCCCGCACCTACGCGTACCCCGTCGTGATCCGGGCCGTCACCAGCGACGACGCCATGACCGCCGACTGGGCCCGCCTGCCCTACGACCTCCTCGAACGCGTCAGCAACCGCATCATAAACGAGGTCCCCGGCGTGAACCGCGTCGCCCTGGACATCACCAGCAAGCCCCCCGGTACCATCGAGTGGGAGTGACCGACCCGGAAAGGGGCGCTCACCTGGGGCAAGACCGGATCCTGATCCTGCCACACGACCCGCGCTGGCCGCGGATGTTCGAGGAGGAGCGGGCGCGCATCGAGGCGGCGGTCCCCTCCCGGCGCTACTTCCGCAAGTTCGGTCCGCACGGAGAGCGGACGCACCAGATCCACCTCGTCGAGCGCACGGACCGCGGGTGGTGGGACCGGCACCTGGCCTTCCGGGACTACCTGCGCGCCCAATCGGAGACGGCCCGCGAGTATGGTCGGCTGAAGCTGGACCTCGCCGCCCGCTTCCGCGACGACTGCGCCGGGTACATGGACGCCAAGGCGGAGCTCGTGGGCTCGATCGAGCGGCGGGCTCTCGACGCCCGCAGCTCGGGGTAGGGTCTACCGGGTGACGAGCCTGCGGGTCATGACGTTCAACGTCCGCGGCTCGCAACACCCCGACAGCCCCAACGCCTGGAAGCAGCGCGCGGCGCTCAACGTTGAGGTCGTCCGGCGCTACGCTCCCGACCTGATCGGGCTCCAGGAGTTCCAGGAGGGGAACCTCGCGACCTACGATTCGGAGCTCCCCGGCTACAGGCACGTCCTCGGTCCCCCCTACGAGAACCGGGAGCCGTACGCCCACAACGCCGTCTACTGGAACCCCGGACGCCTGGAGCTCCGGGAGAGCGGCGGCTTCTGGCTGAGCGAGACGCCCCGGGAGAGGTCCCGCTCGTGGAAGTCGAGCCACGTCCGGTCCGCGACCTGGGCCCGATTCCGGCTCCTCCCGGAGGGCACGGACCTGCTGCACCTCAACACGCACCTGGACCACCTGAGCGGCCGGGCCAGGGTCGAGGGCAGCCGCCTCATAGCCCGCACCCTGGAGGAGCTCGGCGGCCGGAGCCTGCCAATGCTGCTCACGGGCGACTTCAACTGCGACCCCGGCTCCAGGACCTATCGCATCTACGAGGACGCCGGTTTCGCCGACGCCCACCGGGTAGCGGGGAACCCTCCCGCTACCACGTTCCACAGGTTTAGGGGGGCGGAGTTCAAGAGCAAGGTGCCGGGCCGCGAGACCCGGCTGGACTGGGTGCTCCTGCGCGGCGGCGGCGAGAGGAGCTGGACCGTGCTCTCCTGCACCACCGTCCGGGACTCCGACCCGCCGCGCTACCCGAGCGACCACTACCCGGTGCTGGCGCGCCTCTCGCTGGAGGCGTAGGCTACCCGTCTTCCAGCAGGACCTCGAGCAGCTCTCCCACACCCCCGGTCCACACCCTCACCGTTCATGCCGCACGCAGTACCTCCCACCCTTCCGTGGATGCCCCGGCACACGAAAAAGCGGGCCTCCGAAGAGGCCCGCCGTATACCGGCTCTCTGCCGTGTCTGCTCCCCGGCTTCTAGCTAACCCGGGAGGAAGCCGACTGCCGCTGAGCGCCCGCGATGTCCGAGAGCGCCTGCCGGTTGGTCAGGAGCAGGAAGCCAAAGCCTACCTTGGCAAGGAGGTCCAGCACCAGGAAGCCAGCTACCTCGCCGGTCTGCCCGATGGCGTTGAACCCCTCGGCTCCTACGAGCCACACGACCGGGTACAGCGACCACAGGATCACCGTGAGCACTGCCAGCGTCTTGAAGACCGACTGCACCGCCGGGGTCTGCGACTCGGCTGCGGCAAACAGCCGGGTGACGACTATGTACAGCAAGGCGACCATCGCAACGGTGCTGAGGAACCAGAGGACGTAGCGTCCGCCGCCCGCCGTGGCACCGGCCCACAGGCCGAGCAGGATCATCACGATGTCCAGGACGATGATGCCGCCTATGAGGCCGATGTTGCGGCCGGGCCTCGCCAGCGCCAGGAGCGCAAGGTCGAGCAGCAGGAGCGGTGTCGTGAATACCCAGTCTACGTACCTTGCATAGTAGAAGACCCTGTCTCCGACGATGGTCTGTCCCGCGCCCGTGGCCATCGCCAGGTACGATAGGAAAGCTATCAGCGTGATAAGCGCCGTTATTACGTAGAAGTACCTGCTACCCGCTGGAGCCCTTAACCCCAGGCCTATGAAGGCTACTGTCCCCAACAGCATGCCAATGGTGCCGATCCACAACAGCATGGTTATCATGCTCCTCCTTTATCTCTCTCCCGGTTCCTGTACTGCGACATTCTACAGGCAAGTCGATT
>JACCZN010000197.1 GCA_013695915.1 Rubrobacter sp. | reverse complement strand
GCGCCGACCTTGCCCGTGGCGAACTGGAGCGTCACCCATTCGGGGACGTTCTGCCCCCAGACGGCGACGTGGTCGCCCTTGCGGAGGCCGAGGGCCATGAGGGCGCGGGCGCACTCCTCTACCTTATCCCTGAACCCCCGGTAGCTGTAGCGCAGCCCCCGGTCCGGGTAGACCAGCGCGTCGTCCTCCGGGCGGCGCTCGGCTACCAGGTCCAGAAGCCCCCCGACGGTCAGACCTTCGATATCCTCCGGACGCATGCCCATCCTCCTGCTCTGAGACGCTCCTTATCCCTCCAGAGACTGTAGCAGAAGCGCCCCGGAGCGCAAACGCGGGCTCTAGCGGCCGCTGAAGTCCGGCTTGCGCCTCTCCCGGAGGGCGTTGTAGGCCTCGTGGGACTCGGGCATCGACTGGACCACGGCCATGTGACTGGAGATCAGGTCGAGGCTCGTCCGGAGGTCGCTCCGGGCCGACTGGTAGACCGCCCGTTTTATGAGGCGCGTGATCCTCGGGGGGCCGGCGGCGAGACGCTCGGCAAATTCGCGGGTCTCCTCCCGGAGCCGGTCGTCCTCGCAGACGCGGTTGACGAGCCCGATCCTCTCCGCCTCCTCCGCGCCGACAAAGTCCCCGGTCAGTAGCAGCTCCAGGGCCTTTGCCGTCCCGACGAGCCGGGGCAGGTAGTAGGCTCCGCCGTCGCCTGGCACGAGCCCGGCCTTTATGTAACCCTCGGAGAACCGCGCCGAGCGGGCGGCGAAGCGCATATCGCACATCAGGGCGAAGTCCATCCCAGCCCCTACCGCGACGCCGTTTACCGCGGCGATTACGGGCTTGTCGAGGTCCTCCAGCGCGAGGGCGACGCCGTGGACGTGCTCGGTGAGGTAGGTCTTGCGGTCGTAGGGGGTGACCTCTTCATCCGGCGTGAGCTCCGCGAGCTCGCCCCCGGAGCAGAAGGCGTCGCCCGCCCCGGTGACCACGACCGCACCCACCGCCCCGTCCGTCTGCGCCCCGCGCAACACCCCCGCCCACTCGTCGACCATCTCGACGGTAAAGGCATTCTTGCGCTCGGGACGGTTCAGGAGTATGGTCCCGACGCCGTTCTCCACGGTGTATTCGAGGTCCGCCACGCTCTGTCCTTTCTACTATGAGTCGGTGCCCCGCTCGGAGACCGCGCCCGCCGCGCTGGCCGCCGGCTCCGGGCTCGCGGAGGCGTTCTCCTCCAACTTCCGGCCTTTCCTCCACTGCCACAGCGTGACCAGGGTAGCCACCGTAATGCCGGCCGCGTCGGAGGCGATGCCGGGGTTCAGCATAAGCAGGGCCCCGGCGACCAGGATGCCCCGGAGCACCCACGGCACACCGGCGAAGAGGTATCCCTCGGCCGCAACGGCCAGCATCAGGACGCCGACGATGGCGGTGAGGGCGACCGGTATCGCCTCGGCGAACTCGGCGTTGCTCAGGAGGAGCGTGTCCGAGTACACGAACATGAACGGCACGATAAAGCCCGCTATCGCGAGCCGCAGGGAGGTGAAGCCCGTGCGCATCGGGCTACCCCCCGAGAGCCCCGCGGCGGCAAATGCGGCGAGCGCCACGGGGGGCGTCAGGTTGGCGAAGATGCCGAAGTAGAACACGAACATGTGGGCGGTGAGCGGCGCGACGCCGAGCTCCACGAGCGCTGGAGCCGCCACGGTGACCGTTATTATGTAGGCGGGTATCGAGGGCAGGCCGATGCCGAGCACTATGGAGGCCAGCATCGTAAAGACCAGGCTCAGGAAGAGGCTGGCACCCCCGACCGCCACGATGCCGCTCGCGAGCTTGAGCCCGAACCCGGTGAGGGCGGCGACACCCACGATTATGCCGACCGTCGCGCAGGCCAGAGCCACCCCGACCGTAAGGCGCGCCCCGGACTCCAGGGCCTCCAGGATGCCTCGCACGCTCATGCGCGTGGAGCCGCGCAACTGCGCGACGGCGATGGTGACCAGAACGGTCCAGAAGGCCGCGTACGTTACCGACACACCCGCGAAGAAGAGCATGTATACAAGGAAGAGCAGCGGGAGGAGGAGGTGACCCCGCTCCTTCATTACGTCCCGCACCAGCGGGATCTCGTAGGAGGACATGCCGCTCAGGTTCTCCCGGTCGGCCCGCAGGTGGACCTGGGAGATGACGCCCAGGTAGTAGAGCATCGCCGGGAGGATACCGGCCAGGATGACCGTAGTGTAGGAGATCCCGAGCGTCTCGGCCATAATAAACGCCGCCGCGCCCATTATAGGGGGGAGGACCTGCCCCCCGACGGAGGCGCTGGCCTCTATAGCTCCGGCGAAGTTCGGCCGGTAGCCGACGCGCTTCATGAGCGGGATGGTCAGGGCTCCCGTGGAGACCACGTTCGCCAGCGCCGATCCGTTTATCGAGCCCATGAAGCCGCTGGAGATCACGGCTACCTTCGCCGGTCCTCCCTTGGAACGTCCGGCCACGGCCATCGCGAGGTCGTTGAAGAACTGCCCGAGCCCGGACTTCGCCATGATCGCACCGAAGATAATAAACAGGATTATGAAGGTGGCGGAGACCCCGAGCGCCGTACCGAAGATGCCCGCTAACCCCATGTACATATAGGCTGCCATGTCCTCGAAGCCGTAGCCCCGGTGGGCGAAGATGTCGCTGGGGATGACGCGTCCGAGGTAGCCGTAGAGCAGGAACAGCAGGGCGAGTATCGGGAGCCCCCAACCCATGAGACGGCGCGTAGCCTCCAACAGGAGCACTATAAGCGCCGTAGCGAAGAAGAGGTCCGTGGTGTTGTAGCCGCTCGCCCCCCGGGAGACGATGCCGGGGAAGTCGACGACGATGTACAGGTTCACGGCGATACCGGCCAGCGCCAGGAGGATGTCGTAGAACGGCAGGCGCGTGCGGGAGGCGCGGTCGGAGACCGGGTAGAGCAGGAACGCCAGCGCCAGGATGCCCGCGAGGTGCAGGGCGCGGTGCTGGTGGTTGCTGAAGATCGGGAAAGCCGCCGTATAGAGATGGTAGACCGCGAGCCCTACGGCGAGCACGGAGACCAGCAGGACCGCCCACCGGCGGTCGAAGCTCCGGTACTTTAGCTCTTTGTCGTACCTGGCGGCTTCCTCGGTGTTTACCGCCTCGTCGCTCGCCCCGGTGCCTACCGGCTGCCGGCCGTCCTGATCCTGCGACACGTCGCTTACCTCTCCCCCGCTACAGGCTCTCCAGCCACAGCAGGACTCGCGGACGCTGCCCGACCTTCACCTCTACCGGCGCGTACTGCGGGATGCCGCCGAGCTCTACGTCGCGGCCACCCACCGAGAGCTCGCGGTCCACCTCGCGGGAGTGGAAGAAGTGCAGAGCGGGGAACGTGCGTTCCGTGCCGCTCAATATCACCCACCCATCGCGGTTCTCCACCTCGGGGGCAACCTGGTCCACCCCGGCCCCGAAGGACTTTACCCGGGCCTCCCGCAGCTCCAGCCGGTCCCCGACAACCTCGTAGACCTCGACCCACGGTGTGTGCTCTATGGAGTGGGTCCAGGAGAGCCGTACGGGGGCTCCCTCCGAGACCTCCTCCGCGGAGTAGGTCTCCCCGGTCTCCCGGTTGCCGACCTCCACGTACCGCTCCGGGGAGGAGAGCCAGGCCACGGCGATGGAGAAGAGGAGCAAGCTCGCCAGCAGCACCGCCGAACGCAAGGCCCCTACCCCGCGGCTGCGGAGGCAGGGGCCTTGCCGCACGCTCTATATCCCGGCCGCCCGTGGCCTACTCGGTCTCCGAGTAGTACCGCTCGGCTCCCGGGTGCAGGTCTATCGGGATGGAGTCCTCGGCCGTCTCCAGGGTAATATCCTCGGCGGCGGCGTTGGTCTGCTGGATGCGGTCTATATTCTCCCACATGGTCCGGGTCAGCTCGTAGACGGTCTCCTCGTCCAGCTCGTCGCTAACGACCAGCAGGTTCCCGAAGGTCGCGGTGGTGACGGGCTCCGGGTTGTCGTAGGTGTCGGCCGGCACCTCGCCCGCCTCGTAGTACTCGCCCGCCGCCTGGAGAGCCTCCAGTCCCTCGCCTTCGATGGGGACTACCTGCACCTCCTCGCTGGTCGCGAGGTCCGTGACGGAGGGGTTCGGCAGCCCCGAGGTAAAGAACCCGGCGTCTATGTTGCCGTCGCGCATGCCGTCTATGGTCTCGCTGTAGGAGAGGTACTGGGGCGAGAAGTCCTCGTAGGAGAGACCGTGAGCCTCCGTGACCGCCCGGGCGTTCAACTCGACCCCGCTGTTGGGAGACCCGACGGAGACGTTCGCGCCCGCGAGATCCTCTATCGTCTCGATCCCCGCGTCCGCCGTGGTTATGACCTGCACGAACTGCGGGTAGAGAGAGGCGATGGCGGAGAAGGAGTCGACCTGCTCCTCGAACGCGCCCTCACCCTCGTACGCCTGAGCCGCCGCATCCGCCTGGACCAGGGCCATCTCGGCCCGGTCGTCGTCCAAGAGGTTGATGTTGTCCACGGAGGCCCCGGTGGACTCCACGGAGGTGGTAGCGTCCAGCTCGTCGTCGTAGAGGCTCGCCAGAGACCCGCCCACCGGATAGTAGACGCCCGACTGCCCGCCCGTAGCAATGGTGATAAAGAGGTCCTCGCCTCCCTCTCCTTCACCGCCGCCACCACCACCGCCCGGAGGCCCGCCGCAAGAGGCGATCGCGAACAGCAGTGCGAACAACGGTACGACGAGAATGCGTCTACTTGCCACCAAATCCCCAACCTTTCCATGTACGCCGCGCTCCCCAGAGCGTGGCGTTCAGGTTCCCTATGAGCGGGCACTATAGCTGAGAGGCCACAGCCTTACAAACGTCCGGGTCACGGTACGCCGGTCGCTATAGCGCCTTGACCATGCCGCCGTCTACCAGGAAGGCCTGTCCCGTGACGTAGGTGTTCGCCGGGGAGGCGAGAAAGGCCACGACCTTCGCGAACTCCTCCGGTGTGCCGTAGCGGCCGAGCGGTATCTGGGCCTCGGACTGCCTCTGGACCTCCTCCACCGGGACGCCGAGGCTCCCGGCCCGGCTCCCGTCTATAGCCGCAACCCGGTCGGTAGCTATGCGGCCGGGACCCAGTGTGTTTACGAGGATACCGTCCGGTGCGAGCTCTGCGGAGAGGCTCTTGGAGAGCCCGGCCACGGCGGCGCGGAAGGTGTTGGAGAGGATCAGGTTGTCTATCGGCTGCTTTATAGAAGAAGAGGCGACGCTGACGATACGCCCCCCACCCCGCGCCCGCATGGAGGGCAGTACGCCGCGCACGAGCCGGACGAGGCTGAGGAGGTTCAGCTCGAACGCCGCCTGCCAGTCCTCGTCCCCGAATTTGTCGAAGTTCCCGGCAGGTGGACCTCCGGCGTTGCTCACCAAGAGGTCGATGCCGCCGAAACGCTCGGTGGCGCGTTCGACCAGGTTCTCCACGTCCGCGGCCTCCGAGACGTCCGCGGCGCAGGGCTCCACCTCGGAGCCCGTGGCTTCCGCTATCTGCGCGGCGGACGCCGCGAGGGCCTCTCCATCGCGGCTGGCGATCATTACGCTGGCACCCTCGGCTGCGAGCTGCGCGGCGGCGGCCCGCCCGAGCCCCTTGCTCGCCGCCGTTACCAGTGCCGTCTTTCCTGCGAGACCGAGATCCATCTCCCCCCTCTTTCTCTAGCGAACTACCGGGTTCGAGAGGCTCTCGAACCCGTCTATGCGGCACGATACTACGTCGCCATCCCTTATTATGACGGCCCCCGGTGTCCCGGTGGAGATTACATCGCCCGGCAGGAGCGTCATGACCTCCGAGTGGAACGCGACGAGCCAGAGCGGAGAGAAGGTCATGTTCCGGACCGCGTTGGTGCGGACGGGCTCGCCGTTTAGCGCGGTGGTGACCTCCAGCTCCTCAAGGCTCCCCACCTCATCCGGCGTCACGACCTCGGGTCCGAAGCTGAAGAAGGTGTCGAAGCTCTTTGCGCGGGTGAGGTAGCGGGGGTTCCTCTGGAGGATATCCTCCGCCGTCATGTCTACGACGGTCGTGAACCCGGCGACGACGGAGAGAGCATCCTCTTCGGGTACGTTGCGGGCCTCGCGCCCGATGACCACGCCGAGCTCCGCCTCGCCCGTGACCCTCTCCGACTGCCGGGGGAGCCGTATCGCCTCGCCCGGCCCGATCACCGTGGTGTCGGGCTTCATGAAGCTTGCCGGTTCTCCCGAGGACGCTGCCTCGGAGAGGTCTCCCGCGTGCTCCACGTAGTTCAGGCCTATGCCCCAGATCTTGCGCGGCCGCCAGTACAGGGGCCCGTACCTCACCTCCCGCAGAGCCTCGACACCTGGCAGGCCGGGCGTGCCGCGGAGCCACCCCGGAAGCTCGTAGAACTGCCCGCTCTCCAGCAGGGAGAGGATATCCGTGGCCCACCGTGTGCCGTACGCGCGGTTTATGTCCTCCAACGCGAAGACACCACTCTGCGTGACGAGGGCGGCCCTCTCCTCCCCTCCGGAGCGCACGGTCGCGAGCCTCACCGCCGGGCGGGCTCCTTCTGCACGAGGCGACCGGCGATGGCCTCGCCTATCGGGAGGCAGGCCGTCGCCGCCGGGGATGGAGCGTTCAGGACGTGAACCGAGCGTGCGCCCTCCACGATCAGGAAGTCGTCCACGAGCCTCCCGTCCTCCGTGAGGGCCTGCGCCCGGACCCCGGCGGAGGCGGGCACGAGGTCTTCCTCCTCTACCT
>JACCZN010000114.1 GCA_013695915.1 Rubrobacter sp. | reverse complement strand
TGCGCGGCACCATAGCACATACACCTGACTGGAGCAAGTCAGACTCTTGGCTACACTCTACAACCTAAAACGAGCCCAATCCCCGTACCAATGGGGAATCGGGCTCGATCAGGGCGGGAACTTCGGGTTAGTATTCTGTAGCGGTGGGAAGATAGCGGTGGGAAGAAAGACCGGGTGCTAGGGATCTTCGAGAGGAGGACAGTGGTGAGTTACCGAGACCGCGAAGACCGGGGCGGCAACCCCGGGGAGCAGTACCGGGGATACGAGGTCCGCGACCGGGACGGAGACAAGATCGGCAAGGTCGAAGACCTGTTCGTGGACTCTGACGACCGGCCGGAGTACATCGGCGTCAAGATGGGCCTCCTCGGGAGCAAGACGACCCTTATACCGATGGGCCTCGTCCGGACCGACGAGGAGCAGCGGGTCATGGAGGTAGACCAGTCCAAGGACCGGGTAAAGGACGCGCCAAGTTTCGGCCAGAACGAGGAGATAACCTCCGAGCGGGAAGAGGAGATCTACACCCACTTCGGCCTGAGCCGGGAGGACTCGAGCCAGAACCCCGCCGAAGACTCCTCCTCCGGGTCCCGGGAGCAGGAAGCCTCGCCGGGGTACCGGGAGGAGACCTCCTCCTCGGGCTCGCAGGAGGCGCGCGGTGGAGAGCAGCCTGACACGGAGAGCACCGGGGCCCGCAGAGAGCCCTGGTCGGGCACCGGAGGAGAGGAAGGGCGGGAGGCCGGAGCCAGGGTCCGCAGAAGCCCAGGAGACCGCGGCGGGCAAGAGGCCGGTGCGGAGAGCCGGAGTACGGAGAGCCCTGGCGCCGGGAGCGAGACCTACCGGGACACTTCGGACCGGGACACCGGGGACCGGGAGACGGTCCGGGTGCCCGTCAAGCGGGAGAGGGCCACCGCCGAGCGCGTGCGCGGCGAGGACGGCCGGGAGGAGGTCCGCATCCGCAAGGAGATGGTCGAGGAAGAGGAGATCGTAGAGGTAGAGGACCGTCTGGACGCGGACCGCCCGGGTGACGAACGAGGCCGCTCAAGGTAACCTTTAGGCGGTGGGGTGACGGAGGAGCCATGTACTCCTCCGCCCCAAAACTAGCCGGAAGGAGAAGCCATGAGGATGCCCGACACGACAACGGCCCGGCAGCCGGTCAAGAGGCGGCTCGTCTACTCGTCCATGTTCTTCGCCCTGATGCTGCTGCTCGCCGCACCGGCGATCCTGGCTGAGACCGACGATGGGCTCGACAACGGCGATTTAGACAACGGTGAGTTCGACGATGACTTCGACGACGGGCAGCAGCAACAGCCCCAGCAGCAACCGCAGCAGCAGCCCCAGGACACCTCCAAGGGCGCGGCGCAGGGCGGGCCGCAGGGTCCGGAGATCCAGCAGACGCCTCGGACCGGGGGACCGGCCCTGCTGCCGCTCGCGGCCCTGATAGCCGCCGCGGGACTCGCGATCTCTTACTGGAAGCGCCGGTAGGCACGAACCTCCCCCCGATACGCCAGGATAGCAGTGCTCGTGCCGGGGGCGCGAAACTGCCGGTGCTGTCGGATACTCTGAGGAGGCTGTGAACGGCGTACCGCCTTCCGGCGGTTGACCTGGAGGTTCGTATGGAGCGCATGGAGCTCGGCGGCATACACCACGTGACCGCGGTAACCGGGGACCCGCCGGGTAACGTGGCTTTCTACACCGACACCCTCGGCCTGCGGCTGGTGAAGAAGACGGTGAACCAGGATCAGACCTCCGTGTACCATCTCTTCTACGCCGACGGGACGGGAAGCCCGGGTACGGACATGACCTTCTTCGACTGGGGCTTCGCCGGAGCGCACCGCCCGGGGGCGGGCATGGTCTCGACCACGGCCTTCCGGGTGGCGGGGCGCGAGGCCCTGGAGTGGTGGAAGGCACGCTTCGAGGAGCGGGGGGTCCCCCACCGGGGGATCCAGGCCAGGGATGGGCGGGCCGTGCTCCCCTTCGCCGACCCCGAGGGCCAGAGCCTGGAGCTCGTGGACGACACCGCGAGCGGCGGGGAGGGCGCCGCACCCGGCGTCCCGTGGGAGGAGAGCCCCGTGGACGCCGGGCGGGGCATCCGCGGCCTCGAAGGCGTGACCCTCTCCGTGAGGAGCCTGGATCCCACCTCCGCGGTGCTCACGGAGGCGCTCGGTTTCAGGAGTTCCGGCGAGCACGAGGAAGAGGGGCACCGCGCCGTCACCTTCGAGGTCGGCCCCGGCGGTCCCGGAGCCGAGGTGCGGCTCGTGGAGCGCCCGGACCTGCCGCTCGGTCGCAGGGTCGGTACCGGAGGGGTGCACCACGTCGCGTTCCGCGCGCCCGACGAGGAGGAGCACGCCGCCTGGCGCGAACGGCTCGCGGGGATGGGGTTCGGGGTGACGCCGGTCATAGACCGGTTCTACTTCCGCTCGATCTACTTCCGCGAGCCCGGCGGGGTCCTCTTCGAGATAGCCACCGACGGCCCGGGCTTCGCCGTAGACGAGGACCCGGAGCACCTCGGCGAGAGCCTCTCGCTGCCCTCGTTCCTGGAGCCGCAGCGTGAGGAGATAGAGGCAAACCTCACGCCCATCACCCCGCCCGAAGGCTCCGCCCGGTAGCTCCGGGGCCGCCGGGGTCGGGACTACCGAGGCCGGCGGAAATTGTAGACTCCCGGGTCGTGGGAGGTGTGGCAGCGGGAGCCTGCCCGAACGGCGTCTACGTGGAAGGGGTGAGCCTTGGCCTCACATCTGGACGGAACGAGAGAGCGCGCGGCCGGTAGCGAGGGGTTCAAGGCGCGGCTGCACGAGCTCCTCGAGCCCTCGCCGTCGAGGGACCTCCCGGGCAAGCTCCTCGACGGCGTGCTGCTCTCGCTGATCGTCCTGAGCGTCGCCGCCGTGATCCTCTCGACTGTAGAGTGGGTCTCCGGCCTCTACGGCTGGCATCTGGCGGTGGCCCAGTTCGCCGCCACCGGGGTCTTCACCGTAGAGTACGTGTTGCGGCTCTACGCCGCCCCTGCGGCCTCTGATGGCCGCTACCGCAGGCCGTTCCTGGGCCGTCTGCGGTTCGCCCTCACGCCCATGGCCCTGATAGACTTACTGGCCATTGCGCCGTTCTACCTGGTGTTCTTCTTCTCCGGAGCCGAGCTCGCGGGCACGACGCTCCTCCTGCGGGTCCTGCGGCTCCTGAAGCTCTTCCGCTACTCCCGCTCGCTCGCGGTCTTCGTCGAGGTGCTGCGGGGTAAGGGCGGTCAGCTCGTGGCCTCCTTCTTCGTCACCGGCGTGCTGCTGGTGCTCTCGTCGACCGTGGTCTACTACTCCGAGAACCGCGCCCAGCCGGAGGTCTTCTCCTCCATACCGGCGACGATGTGATGGGGCATAGTGACCCTCACCACCGTCGGCTACGGCGACACGGCCCCGGTGACCGCGCTCGGCAGGGTCTTCGGCGCGATCACCGCCGTGATCGGGATAGGCCTCGTGGCCCTGCCGTCGGGCATCCTCGCGGGCGGCTTCGTAGAGGCCTTCGCCAGGGAAGAGGAGGCCGCCGGTGGTTCGGAGAGTCCCGGCGCGACGTGCCCGCACTGCGGAGGCTCCCTGGATCATCCCCCGGACAGAGGGAGCGGCCCGTAGACTACCCCGGGATGCAGCCGGACTGTACCTCACAGCAAGGACGGTCCGTAGAAAGAGCGGCCCAGCCGAAGGGGAGTGTGGCGGCGTTCAGGGCCCTGGTGACCCGCCCGTCCTTCTCTTCCTTCCAGCCATCTATCTCCGAGAGGGCCTGGCGCTCGTATGCGGTGAGCTCTCTCGTGTCTCCCTCTGCCGGACCCCTGCTCACTCGAAGATCACCTCTTCGAACTCAAGAGAGGTCAGAAAGGTCCTGATGCTGTCCTCGGCATTCTGCTCGGCCTGCTCCAGAATGCCGCTCTCCTCGGAGCTCTCGACTATGCCGGTGGAAGCCACCCTGCGGGATTCCTCGATCAGCTCGTCGTCGCCCCTTATGGTGAGAAGGCCGCGATCCCGGTCGTAGATCCGGGTCTCTTCCTCGTTCAGGTTGGAGAAGAGTATCTGGGGCTCCGGGAGCCGCACGGTAACGGTGTCATCCTCGACATTCACGTCCTCCTCGCCGAGCTCATCGAGGTCGATCCCGGCCTGTACGTCTCCCACGGCGATCAGCAGTATGCTCTCTCCCCGCAAGAAGCGCGGTACGAGCCCCTGCTCCGCTTCCTGAGTGACGACCGTCGACATGGTCCACTGGACCGTGGCAAGCTGGTTGAGGTCCTGGATCCCCTCGACGACGGCGGGGCTGCTACGGGTCTCGACCCTCTCACCGAAGGCCCATCCCACGAGCGGCAAGGCTCCACCGTAGAGCACGAGACCAACACTGAGGACCACGGAGAGACAGATTGCTAACACGATGACGCTCAGCGCCCTGCCCAGGGTACCCACCACTACACCACCATCCTCCCGTACCGCTCCCTTCCGTCAATACTGTAGCAGCCCTGGCGTCACAGAAGCGACGAGGAAACTCCGCTACGTGCTCAAGCCGTCGTCCCCGGCAGCGGCTACGCCTCGTGTAAGGAGCGGCCGGGAACGGGCCTATGGTCACCGGTGCGCAAGGCCACGTTGCACGGGATCACGGACCGGGGCATGTTCCGGTCAGCGTCCTCTACACCGAACACCGGCAGGCTTCCGGCGCGGGCAATGTGCGAGTCGAGCTTCTCTAGCGAGGTAGAGAGGCTTGGCTTCTTCGGTTGCCCTCAGTGAGTAGTCTCGACCTCTACGAACTGGCGCCCCAACAGGTGACGCTCGAACCACTGTACCGCGGGGATCGCGGTCTCCGAGAGCCCGGGCTCGGTGTAGGCGTCGAAGTGCGCCCCCCTGGTAATCACCAGCGACCTGGGCTCGAGCGCCCGCTCGTAGGCCGCAATCGCGAGGTCCGTGGGGGTCAGGGTGTCTTCTCCGGCGACGATCATCAACAGGGGTGTTGGGGAGATGCGGTGTATGTTGGCCGCCGGGTTGTACTCCAGGAACCTCTCCATCGACTCCAGGCTCACCTCGTTCCGCCAGCCCGGGGCGACCTCCTCTGCCGTACTGGTGAACCACTCGTAAGAATCGGGCGTGGGAAGTGCCGCAGGCTCTCCTTCGGGTGCCACCACGGGTATCTGGACGCTCTCTGCGCCCTCGTAGCGGCTCTGACGGTCCTGTGCCAGCATCTGGTGGAAACCGGCGAAGACGTCCGGGCGCATGAGCCGCTGGGCGTTGGCCCAACCGTCCACGAGCGGCACCTGGGAGACCACGGCCTTGATCCTCCGGTCGAAGGCCGCGAGGTGCAGCACGTGACCTCCACTGTATGAGGAGCCCCATACCCCTATGCGGTCGGGGTCCACCTCCGGTCTCCGGGAGACCCAGCTTATGGCGTTGCGGTAGTCCTCGTGCTGCTCTGCCGGAAAGAGCCTGCCCCGGGGCTCGCCCTCGGAGTCCCCGAAGTACCGGTAGTCGAAGACCAGCACCACGAGACCGGCCTCGACGAACTTCTCGGCGAAGTTGTAGAGGTACATCTCTTTGACGGCGCTAAAGCCGTGGGCCATGACAACAGCGGGACGCTGCTCGCCGCTCTCAAGATCGTCGGGCACGTAGAGCCATCCCGCGCAACTCAAGCCCTCGCTGGCGAAAGTGATGTCGTGTCTCAACCTCTACTCCTCTCTCGGGGACTCCCGCGTCTCCCTCTGCAGGACCCGAGCAACTGCTCGTCCAGTCTCATATCCTAGGCTCCTTCCGTAATCCCCATGTTGTAAAAATATACACAAGCCCGGCAAAGGGTGCAACGCGCCGTACTCCCGGGTACCGGCAGATCTTCGAGACACGGCAGACATTGGCTGGCGCGTTGGTCCTGCCTTCCGAAGATGTACACTGACACTTACGGGATACATGGTCATCTCGGACCTCTGGACTCCGCAGTGCGCAGCCGCTCCAGGGAACATGTGATCCGTAACCCCGACCGCAGCAAGAAGCTAGGGTATCCGCTGGTCTTCCGTCTCTTCCACCACATCCTTTGCGTACCGAAACAAAACGAACGCGATGACAGCCAAGAGCGTGCCCGCTGCAATACGACTTGCATGCTTCATGGATCAACTCCTCCCCGCAGCATCTCTGTCGACCTCAGCGTACCGTCGTGCTGGAAGGCCCACAAGGCCGTGAACCGTGGAGCGGGATCAACCCGGCCGGGTGCACTGCAGGGGCGAGCATATCCACTCCTCGAGGGTGCAGGCGACTCGATACTGGTGACCCGATAACCGCCGGAGCGGTCGTGAAGCTCGGGGGAAACGGTCAGATCTGGCTCCGACGCCGGATCTCTGCCCGGTTCTACCGGTAGACCCGGGCGAGAGTAAGCTGGCATTCCAGAGCAGTGCCGTGACCCCCAGGTGGGCCGTTCCGGTGGTGGCGTGCGCCGCACTTCCCGCCGGGGAGCTACCCTTAGATGGGCCTCGTAGGCTCGCAGATCCTACCGGTTCGTCAGGGCTTGCACGAGGTCCCGCATCGAGACAATGCCCACGATATCGTCTCCGTGGACCACCAGCAGATGGCGGAAGCTGCCCTTCAGCATCCTATCTACCGCCTGCTCGAGCGAGGAGTCGAGCGGCACGGTAACCACGTCCATCGTCGAGTTGTCGGCCACGCGCTGCCGGTCCGGATCCTGGCCCGCCGCGACGGACTCGAGCACGTCCCGCTCCGTGATGATCCCCGGCCGCGCTCCAACGCCCGGGTTGCCCACGAGTGCCGCACCCGCGCCCCGCTCGGACATCCGCTGGGTCGCCTCCCGGAGCGTGGCTTCGGACTCGACGGCGAGCATGTCCGCGTCCATTATGTCCCGTATATCCATGCTTCCCCTTCTCGGCCAACCCTTTACCATCACGACTCTAACACGTCGCGGGCTCGACGCGTTCGGCCACTCGCCGCCGGCTGGAGGGGGACGGCGGGGGATTCGTACCCTGTAACCCGCCAGATCAGACCGGTGCCCGGGGTGGTAGTGGGTGGCGAGAAGACCTCGAAAGCAAGAGCCGACCCCGCTGGCAATCGATCCGGTGTCCGCGGCACGAAGAAAGCCCGCCGAAGCGGGCTCCTCCTGAGTGACCCCACGGGGATTCGAACCCCGGTTTTCGCCGTGAGAGGGCGATGTCCTTGGCCTCTAGACGATGGGGCCGTCGGCCTGACCGGGGACAGAGTTTAGCCGATGCGGGGCGGTCCGTCAAAGGCGGGTTTGGGCTTCCGGAGGTCCTCTATCCGAACTTCTTTTTCATCTCTCCGACGGCCTTCTCCAGGCGCAGCAGGCTGCGTTCGCGGCCCAGGAGGTGGAGGGTCTCGAAGATGCCGGCGCTCACGGTGCGGCCGGTGGTGGCGAAGCGCAGGGGGTGTATGAGGTGCTTGGCGCCCTTCTCTTTCTCTGCGGCGAGGCCTCTTATGGTCTCTTCCAGAGACTCCTCGTTCCACTCCGGAAGCTCCCGCAACCGGTCGAGGAGCTCTGGGAAGGCCTCTTGCACGAACTCCTTGCCGAACTGCTTGTCGAACTCCGTGGGCTCGTAGTCGATCTCGCCGCCGTAGAAGTAGCCGACAGCCTCGGGGATGTCCGTGGTGCGGGCCAGGCGCTCTTTCATGAGGTCCATGATCCGGACGAGGCGCGGCATGTCACTCTGTAGCTCCTCGGGGGTGGCGGCGCCGGACTCCGCGAGCATCGGGGCGGCGAGCATGGCGAGCTCCTCCGGGCTCTGCTTGCGGAGGTAGACCTGGTTTACGGAGGTGAGCTTCGGCTCGTCGAAGACCGCCGGGTTGCCGCTGACCCGCTCTATGCGGAAGCGCCCGGCGAGTTCTTCGGGGGTGAATATCTCCTCGTCCGCCGCGTAGCCCGCGCCGAGGAGCGCCAGGTAGTTGAAGAGCGCCTCCGGCAGGTAGCCCCTCTCTGCGAACTCCTCGACGCTCGCCGCCCCGTGGCGCTTTGAGAGCTTCTTCTTGTCCGGCCCCAGGACCTGCGGGACGTGGGCGAAGGCCGGGAGGTCGTAGCCTAGGGCCCTGTAGATTAGTATCTGGCGCGGCGTGTTCGAGAGGTGGTCGTCGCCGCGGATGACGTGGCTGATCTCCATCCCGGCGTCGTCCACGGTGGCGGCGAAGTTGTAGGTCGGGGTGCCGGTGGACTTCATCAGGACGAAGTCCTCGAGGTTCTCGTTCTCGAAGGTTACGGGGCCCCGGATCGTGTCCTCCACCACGGTCTGCCCCTCCTGCGGGGTCCGGAAGCGCACGGTGTGGGGCTCTCCCATCCGGACGCGCTTCAGCGCCTCTTCGGGGGGTATGTCCCGGTAGGAGCCGCCCCGGTATATGGGCTGCCGCCCGGCGGCCCGCTCCCGTTCCCGGAACCCGGTGAGCTCCTCGGGGGTGGCGAAGTCGTAGTAGGCACTGCCGGTCTCCAGCAGCTTCTCGGAAGCCTCCTTGTAGAGCGGGAGCCGCTCGGTCTGGCGGTACGGTTCGTGCGGGCCGCCGACCTCCGGACCCTCGTCCCACTCCAGCCCGATCCAGCGCAGAGACCGCTTTAGCTGCTCGACCGACTCGTCCGTGGAGCGTTCGAGGTCCGTGTCCTCTACCCGCAGCACGAAGACGCCGCCGTTCTTGCGCGCGAAGAGCCAGTTGAAGAGCGCCGTCCTGACACCCCCGACGTGCAGCGTGCCCGTCGGGCTCGGCGCGTACCGTACCCGTATACTAGTGTTGTCCATGAGCTAAAGCTAGCACACCCCCGAGGCGTCGGGAAGGCCACCCGCGGCTTCGGTAGGATGCGGTCCCGGAAGCGTGTCGTACCGGAGGAGCGAGATTGCCGGAGCGGCGGATAGAGCACGGGTACACGCGCCTCCCCGCGGGGTGGGAGCACCTCGGGGCCGGGGGCGCGGGACCCTTCGAGACGAAGGTCTCGTACCGGCGTCCCGAAGGTGACCGGCAAGTCTGGGAGTCCCGGCGCCACCGCAAGGGTCGCGGGCCGCGGCCCGGAAAGCCGCGCCCGGACCCCGGGGGGAAGAGCCCCTGGCTCAGGTTCTGGGCCCCGCACCGGCTCTCCTGGTGGGTCGCCGGGCTGCTCGTCCTCGGGTCGGTGCTCTTTACCCTCGGCGCGGTGGCCGCGCTCTTCCCCGCGGCGTTCGGCGGAGGGGCCGCCGGCTCCCTGGTCTCCGGGGCTGCCTACTTCGTGGGGGCCCTGATCTTCACCGCCGGCATCTACGCGCAGGTTCTGGAAGCCATCAACGCCGGGGATTACGTGGACGCCGGGTCTATCGAGGAGCCGGAGAAGAGGTTCCGGCTGTTCGCCTGGCAACCGGAGCGGTTGAGCTTCCTGGCACCCGCCGTGCTCCTTGTCGGCTCCGTGCTCTTCAACGTCGAGACCGCTCTGGCGCTCGCCTCGGCGCTCGGCCTCTCCGGGCTCGCCCTGCTAGTCGGGGTAACGAGCCTCGCGGGCTCGGTGCTCTTCGTGGCCTCGTGCTACCTGCAACTGGCGGAGATCTGCCACCGCTACCTGTGTCTGCGGGTGGACGAGATCTCCTGGTGGGTGGTGGTGCTCAACCTCCTCGGCTCGGCCGGCTTCGTCGTCGGCTCCGTGTTCGGCCTCGACGTCCCCGGCCTCTCCACCCCCGCCGACGATCTCGTCGTAAAGCTCGGCTTTCTCCAAGGCTCGGTCTTCTTCCTGGCCGGGAGCTACCTGATGCTCCCGGAAATTTTCTCCGAATAGACGAACGGAGGCCTCAGACCGCGACGATCAAGACCTCCAGCGTGCGCGGGCCGTGGACGCCCTCGACGCGGTTCAACTCTATGTCCGAGGTCGCCGAGGGGCCGGGGCCCGGGGGCGAAGCCTCCTACCCGGCGCTCTCTACGGACTTCCGAACGGTCCTCGCCACTCTCCTGGCGGCTTCGAGAGCTTCTCCGGCTGCCCCTTCTCCGGGCGAACCTTCGGGCAGGGAGCCCGGAAGGGCGTCCGGGTACCGCGTGGGGATGTAGTAGCTGTCCAGGGAGAGGATCTCGTCGGAGATGTCCTTCAGGGAGGGTTCCTCCCCTTCCAGGAGGGTCGAGAGGTCCGCGAGCTTGTGGGTCTTCGGGGGGCTCTCGTCCCTGTGGGCCACGAGCGCCTTCAGGTTTTTCTCCGCTGCCTGGTGGGCGTGGAAGCAGACCTGGTTCCACAAGGACTCCCCGAAGGCGAGCTCCGCCATCCGCAGGTCCTCTGCGGCGAAGCTCAACCACCGTCGGACCGTGGCTCTACCCGGCTCTCTCGTAGACGACCCTTCCGCTCTCCAGGACCTCTTCTCTGGCGAAGATCCTCCGGGTTTTCATGAGATCCCACTCCGCGGGCGTGTAGATGAGGACGTCGGCCCCGGCCCTGGGCCGCACCCGGAGAAGGAGATGTTTGATCCTCTCGTAGAATGGTCTCTCCGTCTCCGCGACGACGACAAGGTCCAGGTCCGACCACTCGCCGACCGCTTCGGGGTCGTTCTCCTCCAGCGCCTGCGCCAGGGAGCCGAAGAGTATGACCCGCTCCGCCCCGAGCTCCCCGGAGGCCACTTCGACGAACCTCCGGAGCTCGTTCTCCAGCAACTGCATCCTGCGCTCGTTCTTCGAGGACACTCCCATCCCGCCTCTCCCGGTCTCTCAGCCGGAGATCAAGACCTCCAGCGTGCGCGGGCCGTGGACGCCCTCGACGCGGATCAACTCTATGTCGGAGGTCGCCGAAGGACCGGAGACGAAGGTCACCGCCCGGCCTTCGGTGCGCACCGTCTCTCCAAGCCTCTCTATGGCTTCGGGTACGAGGCCCACGACCTGATCCTCGCGCACGACACAGAGGTGGTAGTCGGGGAGGAGGGTGAGCGCCCGGCGGCCCTGCGCCTCCCCGGCGTCGAGGACGATGGTGCCGGTCTGGGAGATGCCGAGGGAGCAACCGGTGAGTACCCCGTCGCTCCGGTCCAGCTCGCCGTTCGTGAGCCGGTGGCCGTCCGCGCCGTCCCGCAGCACCTCCACGCCCTCCGGCACCCATCCTTCCGGCAAATCGGCGGGCACGACGAGCCGCCCGACGCCACGCTCGCGGAGCGCGCGCTCTATAGCCGCGGGTAGCTCATCCTCCCCGACGCGGTGGACGGTCGCCCTGTACTCGGCGACGTGCTCGGCGAAGCGGTCCACTATCTCCTCGTGCGGAGCCTCGTCCTTCTTGCGGTAGCCGCGCTCGACCGCCACATCTTCGGGGCTTTCACCAGAGGGCACATCGCGCAGGGAACGCCGGATGCGGCCCAGTATCTCCTCTCTCGCGCTCACGAGCCGCTCCTGTTCTTACGGGTCTTCCACCACTGGCGGAAGGTCTCCTTCGGGAGGGCCTTCAGGTCGCGGGTCGCGGTCCAGCCGGAGAGCTTGCCCGGCAGCCGGTGTATTGTGCCGCTGCGGGCCAGGGGCCACTGGCCGATGAGTGCCAGCCGCTGGGCTGCTTCGTAGAGCCTGCGGTCGGAGAAAGTCTTCGCCATCACCTGCATGGCGACGTTCTCGGGGTCTAGCTTGCCTTTCAGGCCGTCGTTGTCCTGGTGGTTGCGGACTACCTTGCCGCGCAGGTGTATCAGGACCTCGGGGATGTTGATCTTGACGGGGCAGACGTCGTAGCAGGCTCCGCAGAGGGAGGAGGCGTAGGGCAGCGAGTCCGGGCCGGGCTTTCCGATGCCGACGAGTTGCGGCGTCAGGATGGCCCCGATAGGTCCCGGGTAGACGGAGTTGTAGGCGTGGCCGCCGGTCCGCTCGTAGACCGGGCAGACGTTCAGGCACGCCGAGCACCGGATACAGTTCAGGGACTGGCGCCCGATCTCATCGGCCAGCACATCCGTCCGCCCGTTGTCGAGCAGGACGAGGTGGAACTCCTCCGGCCCGTCGCCGCTCTCGGGCGAGACCCCGGTCCAGAACGAGGTGTAGGGGTTCATCCGCTCGGCGGTCGAAGAGCGGGGGAGGGTCTGCATGAAGACCTCGAAGTCCCTCCACTCGGGGATGAGCTTCTCTATGCCCATGAGCGTCACGAGCACGGGCGGGAGCGTGGTGCACATCCGGCCGTTCCCCTCGGACTCCACGACGCAGACCGTCCCCGTCTCGGCCACGGCGAAGTTGGCCCCGCTGACGCCGACCTTCGCGCCGAGGAACTTCTTGCGCAGGTAGAGCCGGGCGGCTTCGGTGAGGGCCTCGGGCTCGTCGGAGAGGTCATCGAGGCCGAGCTCGCGCATGAAGAGCGTCCGGATCTCGGCCCGGTTCTTGTGGATCGCCGGTACCAGGATGTGCGACGAGGTCTCCCCGGCGAGCTGGATGATGAGCTCCGCGAGGTCCGTCTCCACGGCCTCTATCCCCTCGGACTCCAGGTGCTCGTTGAGCCTGGTCTCGTCGGTGGCGATGGACTTTACCTTCACGACCTCCCGGGCTTCGTGGCTGCGCGCAATCTCCGCGATGATGCGGTTGGCCTCCTCGCCGTCCCGGGCCCAGTGGACGTGGCCCCCGGCCCGTTTTACGGACTCCTCGAGCTCCACCAGGTAGTGGTCGAGGTGGCGCATAGTGCGCTCCTTGAGGGCGCGCCCGGCCTCCCGCAGCTCCTCCCAGTCGGGCATCTCCCCGACGGCCTCGGCCCGCTTCCCGCGGATGGTCTTCGTGGCCTTGCCGAGGTTGCGCCGGAGCTGGTGGTCCGCGAGGGACTCTCTGGCGGAGACCTCGAAGGTAGGCGTCTTGCCTTTCGAGAATGCGTCCGGGGCGTGCTTCGCAGAGGTCATGGCTACCTCCTCTCCGTGGCGTCCAGTATCTCGGCGAGGTGGACGGTATCGATCCCGTCCTGCCCGCGCTGGAGGCCGCCGCCGATGTGCAGCAGGCAGGAGTTGTCGCCGGCGGCCACGGCCTCGGCTCCGGTCTCCTTTACGTGGTGGAGCTTGTCCGAGAGCATCGCCGTCGAGGTCTCGGCGTTCTTTACGGCGAAGGTGCCCCCGAAGCCGCAGCACTCCTCAGCCTGCGGCAGCTCAACGAGGTCCAACCCCCGCACCGCCCGCAAGAGCTTCAACGGAGCCTCGCCGACCCGCAGCATCCTCAGGGAGTGGCAGGTCGGGTGGTAGGTGACCCGGTGCGGGTAGTACGCCCCGATGTCCGTTACGCCGAGCCCGTTTACCAGGAACTCGGAGAGCTCGAAGACCCGGGGCACCAGGGCCTCGACCCCTCTTGCGAGCTCTGCGTCCCCGGCGAGCTCCGCGGCCCGCCCGTAGAGCTCACGGACCATCCCGACGCACGAGCCCGAGGGGGCGACCACGGCGTCGTAGGGCTCGAAGACCTCAACGAAGCGCCGCACGAGCGGGATGGCCTCGCGCTGGTAGCCGGTGTTGAAGTGCATCTGCCCGCAGCAGGTCTGCTCGACGGGGAAGTCGACCTCGACCCCGAGGCGTTCGAGCACTCTCACGGTCGCCCGGCCCGTCTCGGGGAAGAGCGTGTCGTTGAAACAGGTTATAAAGAGTGCTACCCGCAATTCAGGCCGCCTCTCTCCGGGTGCAAAGAGTCCCTATCCGCCTCAAGCTCTCCCCGATCCATCGCTCTATCTCTCGCCGTTGCTGCCGCTAATCTTAACCCATGTACCGACGGGAGACTTCTTCATTCACGGCCCTCTCCACGACGAACCACACGCGGGTCACGTCGTCGCTCTCCACGGCCCGGTGGTCGGAGACGTTCTTGACCAGGCACAGCTCCCAGCCGGAGTCTGCTTCTGACCGGCCTGCTCGCGTCCGCCACAAAGCCCGGCCCACCGGTTCGGTGGGCCGGAGCTTTAGAAGGCTCTATTCGGAGGGGGTCGACTCCCTCTCGGGCTCTTCCTCAGACTCTCCCCTCGGCCGTTGGCGCTTGCCTATGACCGCCAGGGCTATAAGGGTAGCCAGGAGCACGGCGAGCATCACAGTACCCAGGTTGAAGCCGAGGCCGTAGATCCAGATAAAGGTCAGCGAGCCGACCAGTATCAGGTAGTAGGTCATGGGGATTAGCGTCTTGCGGATCAGGGCTCCCTCCCGGCCCAGCAGGCCGACCGTCGCGGAGGCGGCGACGACGTTGTGGACCGTGATCATGTTCCCCGCCGCGCCGCCGACGGCCTGGGCGGCGACGACCACGGCCTCCGAGACACCGATGTTCGAGGCCGTCTCGAACTGGAACAGCGAGAAGGTCAGGTTGCTGACCGTGTTGCTTCCCGCGACGAAGGCCCCCAGCGCACCGATAACGGGTGCCAGGAACGGCCAGGACGACCCGGCGAGGCTCGCCGCCCCCTCGGCGAGGACCAGCGGCATGGCCGCGAGCCCCGACTCGTTGAAGTCCTCGCCCGAGTTGATAAACACCCGGACCATCGGCAGCGCCAGCAAGAGGGCGAACCCGGCGCCGAAGATCTGGCGCCCGGCGATGCGCCAGGAGTTGGCTATCTGCGTGCCGTTCATGCCGTGGAGCCCGTAGGTTATCAGGATGGTGACGAGGAACATGAAGCCCGGCAGGTAGACGAGCGCGAGCGAGCTGTCGGAGATCTCCGTGCCGAAGATGTTCTCGAAGTCCAGGGTTATCCCCGCGAGGAACTCCTGGAGCCCGAGCTCCGGTATCCGGGTCAGGACCAGGATGCCGGCCACGATCAGGTACGGGCTCCACGCCCGCAGGGTGCTCATGCGGGCCTCACCGGTGGAGAGTTGCTCCTGGGAGATGTTGCCCGTCCACTCTTCCTCCCACTCCGAGCGCGGCCCGAAGTCCCAATTCTGCTCGGGCAGCAGGAACCCACGCCGGGCGGCCGCGACGACTACCGCGAGGCCGATGAGACCGCCGAGGAGCGCCGGGAACTCGGGGCCGAGCAGCGCGGCGGCGGCCATGTAGGGGATGGTCATGGCGAAGGCCGCGAACAGGGCGAACTTCCAGACCCCGAGCCCCTCGCCGAAGTTCCGGTTGCTGCCGAAAAAGCCGGTGAGCATACACGCCAGGAAGAGCGGTATGAGCGTGCCCGCAGCGGCGTGGAGCACCGCCACCCGCACGGCGACACCCTCGACGTACTGCGCGAGCTCGACGCCCTGGTTGGCGAGGAGCGCGTCGACCGGTCCGGCGCCCGTAAGACCGCCGGTTACGCCGACGAGCATCGGGGTACCCGCGGCCCCGAAGCTGACCGGGGTGCTCTGGATGATGAGCCCCGACATTACCGCCGCCATCGCCGGGAACCCGAGCGCCAGGAGCAGGGGCGCCGCGACCGCCGCCGGCGTCCCGAAGCCCGCCGCCCCCTCGATAAACGCCCCGAAGAGCCAGGCGATGATGATCACCTGTATGCGCCGGTCCGCGCTGATGTTGGTAAAGCCCGCGCGGATGGTGTCCACCGCCCCGCTCTGGCTCAGGGTAGCCAGGAGCAAGAGCGCCCCGAAGACTATGTACAGGATGGAGAGCGCTATCAATAGTCCCTCCACCGTCGAGGCCGCGACGTTTACCAGGTCCATATCCCACACGAGCAGGCCTATCGCCACCACGACCACGTACCCCACCGGCATGGCCCAGATAGCCGGCCACCGGAACCCGACCAGCAGCACCCCTATCGTGAGTATCGGCGCCAGCGCCAACAGGCTCAAAACCGCCAGATTGTCCACAGAAACCTCCCTTTCCCCTTGTTTTGCGGGACTCCCCCGGCAGCTACCCCGAGACCCTCCGAAGTTGCCGCGAGCCTCTCTGCCTGCTGGTTCCGGGAGCCCCGGTAAGCCACCTTTCACCCGATAACTGTGGTGCGAATGCTACCCTGTTCCATACGTCCGGCGCAATAGGCAGGGCTGCAATAGGCAGGGCTTCCCGCTACCCGACCAGCGCCACCCGGAGGTCGTTTACGTTGGTCCCGGTCGGCCCAGTCACGAGGAGCGCACCGGCTGCCCGGAGCGCCCGGTAGGACTCGTTTCCCGCGAGGGCCGCCCGGGGATCTATGCCGCCCTCCCTGGCGGCACCGGCCGTCGCTCCGTCCACCACGCCGCCTGCGGCGTCCGTGGGGCCGTCGTTGCCGTCGGTGTCGGCGGCGAAGGCCGACCAGCCCTCTACGCCGTCGAGCTCCAGAGCCAGTGCCAGGGCGAACTCCTGGTTCGGGCCTCCTTGTCCGTCTCCCCGCACCAGCACCGTGGCCTCGCCGCCGGAGACCAGGGCGCACGGGGGAGGCGCCGGGCTCCCGGTCTCGAGCACCTCCCGGACCATCGCCGCGTACCCCGAGGCTACGCCCCGCGCCTCGCCGGTGATGGAGGTCGAGATCAGGAGTGGCCGGTAGCCGAGCTCTCCGGCTCGCTCCGCCGCCCGCTCCGCCGACTGCCGCCCGCCGCCGCAGACCACGTTCGTGACCCGCTCGAAGAGGGCGTCGCCGGGCTTCGGCGTCTCCTCCGCGGCGGCGAGGTGCTCCCGGATGCTCCGCGGGGGCTCTATGCCGTAGCGCCCGAGCACCTCGCGTGCATCCTCCACGGTGGTGGGGTCCGGGGCGGTGAGGCCGCTGCCGATGGACGAGG
>JACCZN010000174.1 GCA_013695915.1 Rubrobacter sp. | reverse complement strand
CTCGGCCATGCTCGCGAAGTCGTCGGCGCCCTCTATCGTGCCGATCTTGAACTTCCGGTACTCGCTCTTGGCCGGCCTCCCGCCCTGGAAGACGACCATCGAGGCCACGGAGTTGGTGCCCATGGTGTTTGAGATGTCGTAGCACTCTATCCGCAAGGGCAGCTTCGGGAGGGCGAGCTCCTCCATGAGGTTGTCGAGCGTGGAGGCCACACGGTCCCTCCGGGCTTCCTCCAGCGCGCGCTCGTGGGCGAGGTTGAGCTTCGCGTTGCGTTCGGCCATCTCAAGGATGCGCAGCTTGTCGCCGCGCCGGGGCTGGCGCACGGTGACCTTGCCGCCCCGCAGCCCGGACAGGTGCCCGGAGAGCAGCTCGAGATCCCCCCCGCTCTCCTCCGCCCGCACCATCACCTCGCGCGGCACGGCGACGGTCCCGTAGTGCTGGGACACGAACGAGAGGGCGACCCGCTCACTGGGGGCCTCGCCGTAGTTGTCCAGGAGAAATGAGTCGCGGTTCACGACCTGACCCTCCCGCACGACGAAGACCTGCACGCAGGCCGTCTCCCCCTCGGCATAGACCCCCACGGCGTCGAAGGCGTCCTCGGAGCCCAGGGTCGCCCTCTGACGGTCCCGGACGTGGGAGAGCGCGGAGACCTCGTCCCGGAGCCGGGCGGCCCGTTCGAAGTCCATCTCCCGCGCCGCCTCCTGCATCCCCTCCTCCCGCTCCCGCACGAGGCCATCCACCTTGCCCTCCAGGAAGGAGATGACGTCGGAGATGATGCCGTCGTACTCCTCTTTCGTGACCGCCCCGATGCACGGCGCGGCGGAGCGGCCGATGTGGTAGTTCAGGCACGGGACCCCGCTCTTGCGGCCCGGCTCGGGGCCGCGGCACTTGCGGAACTGGAAGGTCTTGTTCAGGACGTCGAGCGTGGCGTGGACGGCCCCGGCGCTCGGGAACGGGCCGAAGTACCGGTGGCGCGGGTCGTGCGTTCCGCGGGAGGAGTAGACCCTCGGGTACTCGTCGCCCAGCGTCACCACGATGTACGGGTAGCTCTTGTCGTCCTTGAGCGAGGCGTTGAAGCGCGGGCGGTGGCGCTTGATGAGGGTCGCCTCGAGAACCAGCGCCTCCGTCTCGGTCTCCGTGGCTATAAAGTCTATCTGCCGGACCCGCTGGCGCAGCTCCCCGATCTTGGGCCGCCCGTCGCCGGAGCTGGTGAAGTAGTTCGCCACCCGGCTGCGGAGGTTCTTGGCCTTGCCCACGTAGACCACCGCGTCTCCAGAGTCCTTGAAGATGTAGACGCCGGGCGAGCTCGGGAGGTGCGACCGGTCCGGGTATCCGTTCTGAGTCATCCCGTCTATTATATCCCGCCGGGTAGGCCCGCTAGCCGCGGCCGTTCGACTTCGGGCTCTCCTCGGGGCGCCGGATCACGGCTCCGGGCGGTATCATGTCGTCCCCCCCGGCCCGGGCGTAGCCGGAGCCTCCGACCCACCCGCCCATCGCGCCGCAAACCGCCGACATCAGGGCGGCGACGGCACCGAGGAGGTCGAAGTTGGTGGCGAGCACCCCGAGCCCGAGAAGGACCGCTACGCCGGACCCGGCGAGCGTGAGCTGCTTACGGCGCTCGAACGGCGCCCGGGAGTACAGCCCGTAGAGGACCAGCCCCGTCGCCGCGAGCACGGGCAAGCCGACCATCAGGAACGTGAGCGCGCCGAACCGTTCGAGGCCGAAGAACGAGGCCCAGCCCTCCAGGAAGAATGTCCCGAGCCAGTCCACGACAAAGAAGCTCGTCCACCCCAGTACCGCCCCGATGCCGGCCCCGATCTGGGTCCCCCGGTGGTGCTCTATCCTGTACGTCCGGACCCCCAGGTACGCACCCATCAGCACGCCGGGCAGGAAGGCCACGAGCCCGAAAAGGGTTAGCCGGAAGGGGATCGCGGTCGGTATCGTACCGTCGCCGAAGAACCTGAAGGGCAGCGGCACGAGGTACGCGGCGGCGAGAAAGACGAGCATCCCCATGTTCACCCACGTGACGCACCCGAAGGCCCGCCGGTAGCGGGGCTGTATCCCGCCGCCCTCGCGAGTACCCGCCGGTGTCCCGGAACGGCGCCGCCTAGACGACACGCTTCTCCAGCCCGCTATGCTCGTCGTCGAAGTGCGCCACGAGGGCCGGGGCGACACCGGTGATCCTGCCCGGCGGCCGGATGCCGCACCCCACGGAGAAGACGTTGGAGTCGCTCGCGTGCAGCGAGCCGTGGTCGCTCTTCTTGTGGAACCTCCCGGAGACCTCTCCGAAGGTGTAACCGGGGGTGGCGGAGAGCACCACGTCCCCGCACCGCGGCGACCGGAGGCACCCCCACAGCCGCTCCAGGGCGTCCGGGTACTCGCCGTAGCCGAGCCCCTCCCCGGAGACCCCGATCTCCAGGGCGTATGGGTCTCCGCGCAACTCCCACGAGCGCCCGAAGGGGTCCCGGTGCCCCCGCCCCGGCGCCGCCGGCCGGAACCGGAGCTCGCGCCCGAGCCGGCACGCCACGGCCCACTCGCCGTCCCACCGGGCCGCGAGGTCCACGCCGCGCCGGGAGGCCAGCCTCTCTGCCACGCCCGCAGGCTCCACGCGGTCCCCGAGGTACAGAAAGGCCGCCCGCCCGTTCGGCACCGCGAGCACGCCCTTGCGGGAGCTCAGGCGCGCCCGGGAGCCTATGGGCGCGGCCTCTTCGAGCGCCGCGTTCAGGTCCACGTGGCGCTGCAGGGGCAGGAGCGGCGTGTGCCCGTGGTCCGAGAGCGAGAGGACCGCGTACTCCTCGAGCGCCGCGTCCACACCGCCCGCAGCCTCGAAGATGCGGCCCACGTAACCATCCGCCTTCTCCACCCACCTCCGCTGGGCCTCGACCCCGAAATGGTGCGCTATGGAGTCCCCCTTGAAGAAGTACACCAGGTTGAAGGGGGCCACCCTGTCCCTCACGAGCATCGCACCGATGTTCGCCGCATGCTCGTCGTTGATCCCGGCTGACTGCCGCAGCCCCCCGCTGCCACCCCGGCCGTTGAAGACCGTGGAGCGGCTGTGGAACAGGTCGCCCATGAAGTACTCCTTCGGCCCGTCCACCGAAGAGCCGAGGAACCGCCGCCCGTTCTTCGAGAGCCGGTCGACCGACTTCAGCCGCACCGGGTGGCGGTAGGGTCCGCGCCGGATCGGGAAGTGGACACAGGCACCCTCCACGCCCCTCTCGTGCAACTGCTCGAAGAACGTCGGGGCGTCGAGGTGGTCCCGGTTCATCCGCCACACGTTGTTGTTGAATACCTTTACGGGGCCGGTAGAGAGCACGGTCTCCCGCATCGCCCCGTAGACGACCGTCCGCCCCTCGGCGGCGTCGTACCAGGAGTGACCGACGATACCGCTACCCTCCGGCGCCCGCCCGGTCGCGATGGCCGCCGTGGCCGCCGGGGTAATGCTCGGGAAGACCGATACGGCGTCCCACACCGCCTCGCCCCTCTCCGCGAGAGCACCGAGGTTCGGCGCGTCTCCGTCCCGGATCGCCGCCCGCAACACGTCCGGCCTCAACCCGTCCAGCACCAACAGCAAGACCGGCCTCGCCCCTCCAACTCTTCGGTCTGTGTGGTCGATCCCCTGGACGGCGTCTAGCATAAGCCCACCAATTGTAACCGGAAAGCAACTTCAAAGAACACCGGAGAGGCAGATACAGCCCAGAATAAATATCCGAACCCGCTTCCCTAACCGTTTACTACAGCTTTACTCGACTCCGGGCGGGGTAGGTTACTCATCGTGCCGGTCTCTGTTGCGCGGGGAGCGTAGGGTAAGGTAGAGGGCGAGTATCAGGCCGCCCCAGAGCACGCCGCCGACTACGGCGAGCATTATTATGGCGCTCGTGTTCACCCGTCTGCTCTCTGCTCGCTGCGCCACCGCGCCCGCTGGAGCAGGAACCCGGCGAGGGTTGCCGCCAGGATGACCCCGGACCTCGCGTCCCGCTGGCTCCGTTGTGCCTCTATCTCCTGTCTCCCTCTCTCGAAAAGCCCGCACCCCGGAGGACGCTGGCAGGCGGCGCCAGGCCCGTGCTCCGCCGGCCTATCCCGCAGGCTCGGGTGCCGGTTGCTCGGGAGCTGGTTGTCCTGGGGCTGGCTCTGGAGCTGGTTGCTCCGGAGCCGGTTGCTCCGGAGCCGGTTGCTCCGGGGCCGGTGCTCCGGGTGCCGGTTGCTCGGGGGCTGGTTGCTCGGGGGCTGGCTCAGGAGCCGGTGTTCCGGGGGTCGGCTGCTCCGGCTGTCCCGGGGCCTCCTGCTGCGGGTCCGCTCCGGGGGCGGGCTGCCCGCCTTCGGGTGTCACGGGAGAGCCCGGCTCCTGGGGGAGTGGCTGGTCCGGCGCGGCGGCACCGGTCCCGCCGCCCAGTATCGTGGGCCTGGACCCCGCCTCCCCGCCGCCGATGCCGGGCGTGGCTCCGGCGCCGCACTCGCCCCAGACCCCGCAGGAGAGGTTGTTCCCCAGGCCGAACTCCACCGCCGTTATGGCGATTATCGCCACAGCGAAGGCGGCTAGAGCCCCGATCAGGGCCCGCTTCAGTATCCTGGCCCGGCGTGCAGGAGAGATCGAGGAGAACCAGCCGAGCGCGGCCCGCATCCGGCCCATGAAGTTGTTCCGCAGCCCGGACCTGCCGGGCAGCCTCTCATCCTCCGGTGCGGAGGTCTTCCGGCTGCGCCGGGCCCGGAGGTTGCCGGGGGCCGCCTTTACCCGGTCCGTGACGCTGTTCAGGTACGCCGTCAGTATGGCGGAGGCGCCGGTTATGATCATGGTGGTCAGCCCCGCCCCGATAAGCGTCCCGGCCACCCCGAAGCTCGAGGTCACGGTCGCTGCCAGGGTAGAGGCCAGCCCTGCGGCTATTACCCCGCTGCCGCTTACCACCGACGCTGTGCTCCTGGCGCTCACGGCCGGTACACTAGCATCCCCGGTGGGGGTTTCAAAGGCCTTCTGGAGCTGCTTTCAGGTAGTTTTTTCGGACCCGGTCTCCGGGGGCTCGCAACGGCGGCCGGGGAACCGGGTCCGACCCTCCCGGAAGGCTTCCGGTACCCGCGCGCAGGGCTATCTAGACGCCGCTGCCCTTCGCTCCCGCACGACCAGGACCGGGCAGGGCGCATGGCGGACAATGCTGTCGGAGTCGTTGCCCATAAAGGCCCGGCCCAGCGTACCGTAACCCTTGCTGCCGACCACTACCATGCCCGCGGCGAGCTCCTCGGCGAGCTCTATGACCTGCTCGTCGGCCTTGCGCCCCATGCGCAGGTGAGCCTCGGCAACGGTGCCCCCGGCCTCCCCGACCTTCGCCACCTCCCGGTCGAGCCGCTCCTGAGCCTCAGCCTTCCAGCGCCGGTACTGCTCGTCGGTCACCGTGTCGGGTAGCACGTAGAAGGAGACGAGGCCGACGTGCGCCACGTGCAGCTCGGAGCCCGTCCTGTTCGCCAGGTCTACCGCAGTCTGGAGCGCCAGAGCGGAGTCGCCGGAGCCGTCCACGGCGAGCAGGACCTTCATGGGGAAAGTAGTCATCTCGGTGCCTCCCGGCCTCGCCTCCACGATGGCCTATTCTAGACCGCTGGCATCAAAAGATGCAATGGCCCCGGAGCCGCGAGAGAACGAGGCCTCTAGCTCGCCGCCGCGACCTCCGGCGAGAGGCCGCGCAAGAAGCGGCCGGTGTGGGACTCCCCTACACGCGAGACCTCCTCCGGAGAGCCGCTCGCCACGATCTCCCCTCCCCCGTCGCCGCCCTCGGGGCCGAGGTCCAGGATGTGATCCGCTGAGCGGATGACGTCGAGGTTGTGCTCGATCACGATCACGGTATTGCCCGCGTCCACTAGGCGGTGGAGGATGGAGAGCAGCCGCTCCACGTCGGCGAAGTGGAGGCCCGTCGTGGGCTCGTCGAGGATGTACAGCGTCTTGCCGGTGGCCCGCTTCCCGAGCTCGCTCGCTAGCTTTACCCGCTGGGCCTCGCCGCCCGAGAGGGTGGTTGCGGGCTGTCCGAGCCGCACGTAGCCGAGCCCCACGTCGCGCAGGGTCCCGAGCCGCCGGGCAATGGCGGGCACCGCGTCGAAGAACTCGCAGCCCTCCTCGACCGTCATCTCCAGGACGTCCGCTATGGACCTGTCCTTGTAGGTGGCGCGCAGGGTCTCCGTGTTGTACCGGCGCCCCTTGCAGACCTCGCACGGCACGTACACGTCCGGCAGGAAGTGCATCTCGATGCGGATCTGACCGTCACCCTTGCACGCCTCGCAGCGCCCGCCCTTGACGTTGAACGAGAACCGGCCGGGCTTGTAGCCCCGGATCCTGGCCTCCGGCGTCGCCGCGAAGAGGTGGCGGATGTGGTCGAAGAGCTTGGTGTAGGTCGCCGGGTTGGAGCGCGGCGTACGTCCGATGGGGCTCTGGTCTATGTCTATTACCTTGTCCACGTCCTCGATGCCCCGCAACCCCCGGTGCCGACCGGGCCGGTGCTTGCCCCGCCCGACGGCGTTGGCGAGCGCCTTGTGGAGCACCTCGTTCACCAGCGTGCTCTTCCCCGACCCCGAGACGCCCGTGACGCAGGTAAATACCCCGAGCGGGAACTCGGCGTCCACGTCCTTGAGGTTGTTCTCGCTCGCCCCGAGCACGGAGACCGCTCCGGTGGGCTCCCGCCGCTCTTCCGGCGGCTCTATCCTGCGGCGGCCGGAGAGGTAGTCCCCCGTAACCGAGCGCTCCGAGGCCTCCAGGTCCCGCACGGCGCCCTGGGCCACGACCTCGCCGCCGTGTACCCCAGCCCCCGGCCCCACATCTATTATGTGGTCCGCCGAGCGGATGGTCTCCTCGTCGTGCTCCACTACCACCAGCGTATTCCCGAGGTCCCGGAGCTTGGAGAGCGTGTCGAGGAGCTTGCGGTTGTCCCGCTGGTGCAGGCCTATCGAGGGCTCGTCCAGCACGTAGAGCACGCCGACCAGCCCACTCCCCACCTGGGAGGCGAGCCGGATGCGCTGCGCCTCGCCACCCGACAGGGTGCCCGCCGAGCGCGAGAGCGTCAGGTACGAGAGCCCCACGTCCAGCAGGAACCCGAGGCGCTCCCGGATCTCCTTTACCACCCGCTCCCCGATCAACCACTCCCGCTGCGTGAACTCCACGCCGGAGAAGAACTCCTGAGCCTCCTCCACGCTCATCCGCGTGAGCTCGTGGACGTTCCGCCCCCCCACGGTCACCGCCAGCGCCTCGGGCCGCAGCCGCGCGCCCTCGCACCTGGGGCACGGCACCTGGCTCATGTACTCCTCGATCCTCTCCCGCCGGTAATCGGAGTCCGTCTCGGTGTACCGGCGCTGCAGGTTCCCTACCACCCCGTCGAAGTGGGTCATGTACTGCCGCCGCCGGCCGTAACGGTTCCTGTACGACACGTAGACCCGCTCGTCTTTCGTACCGTGAAGTACAAGGTTACGGTGCTCCTCCGGCAGGTCCCGCCAGGATCTGTCCGGGTCGAGGCCGTACTTCTCGACGAGGCTGGAGAGCACGCTCGCCTGGTACTCGGACTGGGAGTTGGCCCACGGCGCGAGGGCTCCCTCGTTTATGGAGAGCTCGTCGTTGGGCACCACGAGGTCGGGGTCTATCTCCAGCCGGCTCCCGAGCCCGTCGCACCGCTGGCAGGCCCCGTGCGGGCTGTTGAACGAGAACGTCCTCGGCTGTATCTCGGCTATCGAGGCCCCGCAGTTGGTGCAGGTAAAGCTCTCGGAGAAGAGCATCGACTCGCCGGGGCCGTCCTTCTCCACCGTCTCGATCTGGACCAGCCCTTCGGAGAGCCGGAGCGCGGTCTCTATCGAGTCCGTCAGGCGGCGCTCTATGCCCTCCCGGATCACGAGCCGGTCAACCACGACCTCTATATCGTGCCTGTAGTTCTTGTCGAGGTTCAGGTCTACCGGGAGCTCGTGCAGCTCGCCGTCGACCCGGACGCGGGCGTAGCCCCCTTCAGCGAGGTCCTTGAAGAGCTTGCCGTACTCGCCCTTGCGGCCGCGGACCACGGGGGCCAGGACCATGAAGCGGGTCTTCTCCGGCAGGACCTGGACCTTCTCGACCATCTGCTGCGGGGTCGAGGAGGCCACGGGCTGGCCGCAGACGTGGCAGTGGGGCCGTCCGGCGCGGGCGTAGAGCAGGCGCAGGTAGTCGTAGACCTCGGTCACGGTGGCTACCGTGGACCGGGGGTTGTTGGAGGTGGTCTTCTGGTCTATGGAGACCGCTGGGGAGAGACCGTCTATGTGGTCCACGTCCGGCTTGTCCATCTGGCCGAGGAACTGCCGGGCGTAGGCGGAGAGGCTCTCCACGTACCGGCGCTGGCCCTCGGCGTAGATCGTGTCGAAGGCCAGCGAGGACTTGCCGGAGCCCGAGAGCCCGGTGACCACGACCATCCTGTCCCGCGGGAGGGAGACCGTTACGTCCTTGAGGTTATGCTCCCGGGCCCCGTGGACCACTATCTGGTTCTCAGCTATCTCGATCCCCCTCCACTACGAGGCTCTCTGCCGGGCTCGACGGTCCCCGACGGGAGACCCCGGGGGACCAGAAGGTAATGTTAATCGCCGCGCGGATTTTAACACCCCCTGTATCCCGCTCTTGGACATCTCTGCGCCTCCTCATATATATTGGAAAAGAGGATCCCGTCGAAAGCCTATGAAACCTATGGCAAACACGTCCTGCTTTACAGCTTCAGCGAGGAGACCATGATTCTCGGAGACTTCTCTCGGACCCTGACCTCGAACCTGGGGGCGGTCCTCCGCTCCTCCGGCGACTCGCGGAGCAGGATCCGGGGTCTCGCGGTGGACGAGACTGACTCCGGGTGGACCGACGGATGGGTCGAGACCGGCGAGGTCGCGATCACGAACCGCGAGAGCCTGGCACCGGAGTTCCTGGAGGGCGTGAGCGAGTCCGGCAGCCCGGCCCTGGTCTGGCGCAGGGAAGGCGGCACCTCTGTGGAGGTAGTGGAGAAAGCGGAGAAGCTCGGCCTCGGGCTTCTGGTCCTCTCCCCGAAAGTGCCTCTCCGGGAGCTGCTCGCCGTGCTCTCCGACAGCGAAGGTCTGCTGGCCCACTCTCACTGGGTAGCCCGTACGCTGCTCGAAGACATCGAGGGCGACTCCTCCAGCGGCGCGCTCACACAGCGGATCGCCGGGCTCTTCGGGCATCCGCTCGTGGTCGAGGACCCGGTCGGCAGGCTGGTGGCCCGGGGGCCGGGTGAGGGTTCGGAGAGGCTCGCAGACTTCCTGACGGAGAACGGGCTGCGGGCCTCCAAGGGCTCCGGGTTCGACGAGACCCGGCGCGAGCGGCGGGACCGTTACGCCCGGCTGCCCGACGGGTTCCTCTCCGTTCCGGTAGAGCGTTGGAGGGCCGAAGGGCGGGAACTCTACTGGACGCCCATCGGCCATGGGGCGCCCGCAGGGTACCTCTGGATGGACCTCGAAGGCGGCTCTCTGGGGCCGGAGGACGTGGTGCTCCTCTACTGGTCCCGGAAGATACTGGAGGCCGAGCTCGGCAAGGACCGGGTCCGGCTGGAGACGGAGCTCGGCGTGCGGGGAGACTTCGTGGACGACCTGGTCAGTGGTCACTACGGCTCGCTGGACCTCATGCTGCAGCGAGCCGGGTACCTCGGGGCCGACCTCTCCTCCGGGGCGTTAGCCGTGATCGTGGACATCGACGACTTCGCCCGCTACCTCAGCCGCCGCAAGCTGCAGGAGACGGCGATCCAGGAGCTCAAGCGGAGGCTCGCCGACGCGGTCCGGCTACAGGCCCGGGAGCTCTTCTCGAACTTCCTGACCGGCCCGCGCTCGGACAACGTCATCCTGTTCATAGGGCCGTCCAAGGGGGAGAGAGCCGAGGAGTTGCAGGAGAAGGTCCGGCGGCTCGCATCCCAGGTGCAGCGCTACGTAGGGGGCCTCCTGCCCGACCTCACCATCTCCATCGGGATCGGGCGCTACGCGGCGGACCCCGGCTCCATCCCGACCGCCTACTCCGAGGCGGAGGTCGCCCTGGAGATCGGGCACCGGATCTACGGCCCCTCCGCCGTCTCGACCTTCGAGGACATCGGCTCGTACAAGCTCCTCTTCCGGGTGCTGCAGGACGACCCGGCGGAGCTCGGGGCCTTCTACAGTGAGACCCTGGAGCCGGTCGTAGCCTACGACTCCCGCTACAGCACGGAGCTGACCCACACCCTGATCACCTACCTCAGAAACGACGCCAGCACGGTAAAGACCGCCGCGGAGCTCTTCGCCCACCGGCACACCATCCGCTACCGCCTGGACCGCGTAAAGGAGCTGACCAGCCTCGACGTGGACAAGAGCGAGGACCGCGAGCGGATAACGCTCGGCATAAAGGCCATGCAACTCCTGGG
>JACCZN010000161.1 GCA_013695915.1 Rubrobacter sp. | reverse complement strand
ACGGTGACGTTCGGGATCTAGGAGGTAGCCCCTGTGGTAACGGCGATAGTGCTGGTGAGGACGGAGAGAGAAAGGGTGCAGGAGGCGGCCCAGGCCATGCTGGAGGTCGAGGGCGTGACGGAGGTCTACTCCGTGACCGGCCCCAACGACCTCGTGGTAATGGTCCGCATCCCGGACTTCGACCGCCTGGCAGAGATAGTCCCGGAGAAGCTGGCCCAGGTACCCGGCGTGGACCGCACGGAGACCCTGGTCGCCTTCCGCTGCTACTCCAACTACGACCTCGACCGCGTCTGGTCCCTGGGCTTCGAGGAGTAGGGGGTGGGACAGGGTGAGCCCGCAGGTGGCTAGATCTATCGAAACCGAGATCGAGACAGCTCGACTCCGGTTGCGTCCCTGGAGGGAAGAAGACCTCAACCCTTATGCCCGCATGTGCGCCGACCCGGAGGTGATGCGCTACCTGCCCGGCACGCTCACCCGCGAGGAATCTATGCGGCAGATAGAGCGCTTCGTGCGCCACTGGGAAGAGCATGGCTTCGGGCTCTGGGCTGTCGAGGGGAAGGCTGGTGGGGAGTTTATCGGCTTTGTTGGTCTTATGCGGCAGGACGACTGGCCCGTAGGCGAGCACAAAGTAGAGGTCGGCTGGCGGCTCGACCGGCGCTCCTGGGGAAACGGATTCGCTACCGAAGGAGCGGTGGCGAGCCTGCGTTACGGCTTCGACCGGCTGAAGCTACCGCGCATTATCAGCATCTGCGACCCACGGAACACCGCCTCCCGGCGCGTCATGGAGAAGGCGGGCCTGACCTTCCGGGGAGAGGCACGCTGGAGGGGTTACGACGACGTCTGGTACGCTGCCGACTGCCGGGATTGGCTGAACGCTGACGGCTAACCGCTGCTCTGCTGCTCCCTGGCCAGGGCCGGGCGCGTGCCCTCTATGAGGGCGGCGACGACCTCCAGGAAGTCCCCGTTCCTCTCGTAGACCCGGCGCTGGCGCTGGCTGCCGGTGCCGCCCTCGACTATCTCCAGGATGTCCCGGAGCTCCGTCTCGCAGCCTAGATCCTGGGAGATGGGCTGCAGCTCCTCTACGAGGTTGCGGGCGGCATCCCGCGCCGGGACCGAGTTCTTTGTTCTAGCGTTATAGAACATTGCGTCCATGCCGTGGCGGGCGGCGCGCCACTTGTTCTCCAGCGTCAGCTCCCTCTCGTAGGGCATGAGGGGTCCGGTCTCTTCGAGCGCGCGGAAGACCAGGCACTGGGTGAGGGCGGTGAGGGCGGTTGCGGCGGTCAGGCTCGTCTGGGCGTCGAGCACGCGGAGCTCTATGGTCCCTATGCCGGGGTGTGGGCGCACGTCCCACCAGCAGAAGGTGTAGTCGTCCATGGCGCCGGCCTCGACCATGAGGTCCACGTAGCTCTCGAACGACTCGTAGTCGGGGAAGGCGGGGGGCAGGCCCGCGCGGGGGAAGGTCTCGAAGATCTTGACCCGCGTGGACTCGAAGCCGGTGTCCCGGCCCTGCCAGAACGGTGAGTTGGCCGAGAGCGCGAGGAGCAGGGGAGCGTACTCCGAGAGCCGGTTGTGGGCGACGATGGCCTCCTCGGGACCGGGCACGCCGACGTGTACGTGCTGGCCGAAGATCACCTCCCGCTCGGCGATCCAGCGTAGAGTCTCTATTACGTGCCTGTAACGCTCTTGTTCCGTGATCTTCTGGTCGACGTAGCGGCTGAAGGGGTGGGTGCCGGCGGAGGCGAGGGAGGCGCCGCAGGCGGCGGCCCAGGAGCCGACCCGACTGCGCAGGCTCCTGAGACACTGCTCGGTCTCGGCGGCGGTGGAGCAGGCCGGTGTCTTGGTCTCCAGGACCGACTGGAAGAGCTCGTAGGAGACCATCCCGGAGAGCTCCTCGGGTAGCCGGGACATTACCTCCTCTATCTTCGGTACGAGCTCCCCCGTGGTGGCGTCGACCATGGGTAGCTCCTCCTCGACGCCGAGCGTGTAGCCCGGGCTACCCTCGAACTCTACAGGCACCTCACCCTCCTATCTTCTCCGCTAGGCTTCGAGGGCTTCCCCGATCCAGCCCTCATAGACCTCCGTGGGGGCCTCGCCTGCGTGGGCGGCTACTACCTCGTTGTCGGCGTCCAGGATGTAGTTGGTCGGCGTTCCGGTGACGTTGTAGGGCTCCTCGAGAGAAGGGTCGAAGGCCGCCGGGCCTTCTATGCCGTACTCGTCCACGAACCGGCGCACCGCCTCCGGGGTGTCCTCCTCCGGCGCGTTCTCCCCGGCGATGCTGACCATTATTACCCGCAGGTCCCCGCCGTACTGGTCCTCGAGGTTGCTGATCATTGGCGCCTCGTTCTGACATTGCGGACACCAGGTGGCGAAGAAGACCAGCATCGTGGCCTCCGCTCCCTGATCGTCCCCGAGGGAGACGCTCTCGCCGTCTATGGTCTCGGTGGTGAACCCCGGCGCCTGTGAGCCGACGGAGACGAGCCCGTCGTCATTCGGGGTAAAGGAGTCCGCATCCTGGGTGGTGCCCTCCGTGCTGCTGAAGATGGCGTAACCGGCTAACAGGAGGAGCGCAAACCCCACGAAGCCCGCCAGGGCGACCTTGATCTGAGCGTCCCCAGAGAGCCTGGAACCACCGGATCCAGCCTTGCGCCTCTTCCTGCCTCTCGCCGTGTTGCGGGCCACAGAGCACCTCTCGTATCGAAGCCGACTACGCGAGCCCGTATATTATCTTCTACCAGGGCGAAAGGTGAAATATATCCTCCCCATGCCCGCCAGCCCCAGACAAAATGCTAAATGTTGCTTGCAAGCCCGGCGTGGCGATCGTTTCAGAGGGCCTCCAGGGCGAATTTTTACGGTTTCGCAATATTTTCTTAATAAGTTCGCAATATTCGATTGAAAAGCTGGCTACAGGCTGTTACTTTCTTAGCGTTAATGAAAACAAGCCTACTCTGGAGGGGGGCTAATGTCACGTATGGTTGGCAATGGTCGTGCGCTGAGAGCGCTTTATGTTACGGGGGCGCTCGCAGCGGCGGTCCTGTTTATGGTGGTTATGTCTGCTCGGGCCGATGCCCAGACGCAGCCGATGGTCGCCAGTTTCTACGGTGAAGAGTTGCGCGGGAGCCCGACGGCGACCGGCGAGCCGTTCGACCCCGATGGTCTGACCGCTGCTCACCAGACGCTGCCGTTCGGCACCCAGCTCGAGGTCTGCTACGTGGACTGCACGGTGGTAACCATCAACGACCGTGGCCCGTTCGTGGAGGGTCGTGAGCTCGACCTCTCCGCCGGTGCCGCGAGGGCGGTCGGCCTGACCGGTGTCGACACCGTTCAGACCAGCCTTGTCGGCGAGGGTGGCTCCGCCGCTCCCGCCCCGGAGCCCGCTCCCGAGCCGGCCGCTGAGCCCGCTCCCGAGCCGGCACCGGAGCCCGCCGCTGAGCCGGTGGCTGCCGAGCCGCAGGCCGCTCCCGAGGTGTCGCAGTCGGGTGGTTCGGAGAACGTTCAGCTCGTTGAGCAGAACGTTGATATTACCCAGAACATCGCGCAGGACGTGACCGTCTTCGAGAGCGCGCCCGGCGTATTCTTCGCCGAGGCCGTCGTGCCCGTCAACGGCGACTTTGCCGCGGCGCAGGCCGAGGCGGACCGGATCGTGCAGGAGGCCGCGCAGGCTGCCGCCAACGGCGCCATCGCCGTCTAGGAGAGCCGCGACAACCGGCGGGTTGCGACGAATGCGGCCCGCCGGTAGCACCATGGGCGAGAGCCGCCGGGGCGAACCCGGTGACTCTCGCCTGTCCTCGTCCGCGGCCAGCACCACCACGCTCTCCGAGCGTCCGAGACGCTGCTCCAGGAACTCCCTGGCGCCCTCCGGGTCCGGCTTCTTTCCGTAGAAGCTGCGGTAGGCGTCGAAGAGAGGGACGAGCGGGTCTACGTCTTCGAGGCCCGCTCGCAGTACCCGGACCCGCCCGGCTTGCCCTTCGCTGTCTTTCACGGTGCTTCCGGCGTTGTTCGGGGACGCGGCCTCAGCAGATCGCCCGGCGGCAAGGCCGGGTTGTCTAGTGGCGGTCGAGCTTGCGGGCAACCTCTGAGAGCCCGATGCGGTAGCAGATGGAGCGTCCGTGGGGGCAGGTGGCGGGCAGGCGGCTCGTGAGCCAGTCCTCTACGAGCCCCTCCATCTCGCGCTGGGAGAGGCGGTCGCCCATCTTTACCGCCGAGTGACAGGCGATGGTGGCCAGGATGTGGTCCTCTCTCTCGTGTCCGGGAGCGGTCCCGGCGGCGGCCGCGAGCGCGTCCTTGAAGGCCTCGGCCACGTCCTTCTCCGCGAGCGTGGAGATCACGCCTAGTATCCGGTAGGAGCGGGGGCCGAACGGCTCGGCCTCGAAGCCGTAGACGGCGAGCTCCTCCAGGTACCCGGCGGCCTGCTCGGCCTGCGACGGCGGGAGCTCGACGACCTCCGGCACGAGGAGGCTCTGCGTGGTAGCCGGCGAGCCCGAGGTGGAGCCTCCGGCTTCGTTCAGGCGGTCGAGGATGGCCCTCTCGTGGGCCACGTGCTGATCTACCACCCACAGGGACTCCGGTTCTTCGAGGAGTATGTATCCGGCCGCGAGCTGGCCTACGACCCTCGAACCCTCTAGCGGCGGCAGCGCACCGCGCTCCGGTAGCTCCGGTGCCGCCGCACCGCTGCTCTCCGGAGCCTGGAGGCCTCTCTCGGCTGCAGGTCTGGAGGCTTCCACCAGCCGTTCCCGGGCCTCTCCGAGGTCGACGTCCCGGGGGGCCGGGTAGGCTGGGTTTCCCTCGGCGACCGAGGAAGTGTTCCACCCGGAGCCTCCAGCGGAGAGCCGGTCCTGGGCGAACGGGTGCTCCGCCGGACGGGGTTGTGTGCTCGGCGGCTGGGCGCGCCACTCTATGGCGGCGCGGACGGCGGAAGCTACGGCCTCGCGGGCGGCCCGCTCGTCGGAGAAGCGTACGACCTGCTTGGTGGGGTGGACGTTCACGTCTATCCTGCGGGGGTCCACCTGGAGGTCGAGGGCTACGGGCGGGTAGCGGCCGCCGGGGACCGTGGCCCGGTAGGCGTCGTCGAGGCCGCGGTGGAGGTTGTCGCTGCGGACCCACCGGCCGTTCACGGAGACCGTCTGCGCGGAGCGGCTGCTCTCGGTGACGCTCGGGAGCGCGGCGTGGCCCGTTACCTTGAAGGCCCCGGCCTCGTACTCCACCTCCCGCAGGGCGCGGGCCCTGGAGACGCCGTACACCTGGGCCAGGCGCACGGGGACGCTCTCGGCCCCCGGCAGGGAGAGGTAGTCCCGGCCCTTCTCCGAGAGCCGGAAGGCGACCTCCGGGTGGGCTACCGCGAGGTGGGTAAGGGTCTCGATGATCGCGGCCCGCTCGGCGCGGGTGCCTTTGAGGAACGCCCGGCGGGCGGGGACGTTGTAGAGGAGGCGGTCGACGAGGACCGTGGTGCCCCGGGGGTGAGGGGCGGAGGAGACCTCCGCGGGGCCGCCGCCGTCCACCGTGATCCTCGTGCCCGGGGCGTCCTTCTCGCCGGTCGCGGTGGTCAGGCGGAAGGCCGAGACGCTCGCCACGGAGGGCAGCGCCTCGCCCCGGAAGCCCAGGGTGGTCACGGCCTCGAGGTCTTCTATGTCCCGGATCTTGCTGGTCGCGTGCCGGAGCACGGAGAGCTTCGCGTCCTCGTGGGTCATGCCCGAGCCGTCGTCGCGGACCAGTATCTGGGAGGTCCCGCCCTCGGAGAGCTCGACCTCCACGCGCGAGGCCCCGGCGTCCAGGGCGTTCTCCACCAGCTCCTTGACCACGGAGGCCGGGCGGTCGACCACCTCTCCGGCGGCGACCTGCTGGGCCACCCGGGGGTCCAGAACGCGGATGCTCAATGGCTCTCTCCTGACGGGTACACGGGACCGTATACGGAACGCGGAAATTGTACACGGTGGAAGGTCCGTTCCACAGGTCGTTCGGGCTCCGCAGGTCCACGGGAGAGGGAGGGACGTGTACAATTCCGGGCTATGTCAGAGAGGGAAGAGAGCCCGTGAACAACGGCAATCCCGTAAACGGGGACCCCGGTGGAGCGCCCGAGCGGCCGCTGCCGCTGGAGGACGTGGGCCGGCTCGTAGAGCTCGTGCAGGAGAGCGGTGTCGGTGAGATCCGGGTCCGCCAGGGAGACCTCGAGATCACGGTCAGGGCCCGCGAGGAAGCCGCTGCGCCACAGCAGCCCCGTCAGGTAGAGACCCAGGCCGCGCCGGAGCCGCCGGGAGAGCCCGCGAGCGCGGAGAACGCGAGTGCGGAGAACGCTAGCGCGGAGGCCGCGGCCGCTGCCAACGGGCTGCACGAGGTACGCTCGCCGGTCGTGGGGACCTTCTACCGGGCCCCGGCGCCGGGGGAGAGCGACTACGTGGACGTCGGGGACACGGTGCGGGAAGGACAGACGCTGTGCATCGTCGAGGCCATGAAGCTGATGAACGAGATCCCGGCCGACATCTCGGGTGAGGTCGTGGAGGTACTGGCCGAGAACGCCAAGGGAGTGCAGTACGACCAGCCGCTCTTCCACCTCCGCCCCGAGGCCTAGGGCGGGGCGTGATCGGCAAGGTCCTCGTTGCGAACCGGGGTGAGATCGCGCTGCGCGTCATCCGCGCGTGCCGGGAGCTCGGTATCCCGAGCGTCGCGGTCTACTCCACGGCCGACGCCGACTCGCTGCACCGCCTGCTGGCCGACGAGTCCATCTGCATCGGGCCGCCGCCCGCGCGTTCGAGCTACCTGAACATACCCTCAATAGTCTCCGCCGCGGAGCTTACCGGGGCCGACGCCATACACCCCGGCTACGGCTTCCTCGCCGAGAACGCTCGCTTCGCCGAGATCTGCGAGTCCTGCAAGATCAAGTTCATCGGCCCCTCATCGGCGACCATAGCCCGCATGGGCGACAAGGCGGCCGCCCGCACCGTGGCGAAGGAGGCCGGCGTCCCCATAACCCCCGGCTCCGAGGGTCTGTGCGCGAGCGCCGCCGAGGTACGGCGCGTCGGGGCAGAGGTCGGCTACCCGCTGGTGATAAAGGCCTCGGCCGGGGGCGGCGGCAAGGGCATGCGCGTCGTCCACGAAGAGTCGGAGGTAGCGGGAGCCTTCTCCGCGGCGAGCCGGGAGGCGGGGGCGAGCTTCGACGACGGCTCCGTCTACGTCGAGCGCTACCTGGAGAAGCTCCGCCACATCGAGGTGCAGGTCCTCGCCGACGGGCGGGGCGGGACGGCCGCCTTCCCCGAGAGGGACTGCTCCGTGCAGCGGCGCTACCAGAAGCTGCTGGAGGAGTCCCCCGCGCCCGGCCTGCCCGAAGAGGCCCGCCGGGGCATGATGGAGGCCTCGGCGGCGCTCGTGGACTCCCTGGGCTACGAGGGAGCGGGCACCGTGGAGTTTGTCTACTCCGACGGCGAGTACTACTTCATAGAGATGAACACCCGCCTGCAGGTCGAGCACCCCGTCACGGAGATGGTCACGGGGGCCGACCTGGTGGCCGAGCAGATCAAGATAGCCTCCGGCGAGCCTATCGGCGGGGGCTTCGAGGCCCGCCCGGACAGGGTCGAGAGGCTGGGGCACGCGATGGAGTTCAGGATCAACGCGGAGGACCCGCGCCGCAACTTCCTTCCACAGACCGGGCCCGTGGAGTTCTACAACCCTCCGGGCGGGCCCGGGGTGCGGGTGGACTCACACCTCTACGCCGGTTACAAGGTGACCCCGCACTACGACTCGCTGCTCGCCAAGCTAATCGTCTACGCCACGGACCGGGAGGCGGCCATCCGGCGGGGCGCCCGCGCCCTGGACGAGTTCGCCGTCGCCGGGCTAGAGACTACGCTGCCGCTGCACCTCGCCATCCTGGAGGACGAGGCCTTCAGGGCGGGCGGGGTCTCCACCGACTTCCTCTCCAAGCGGGAGCTCAAGAGCGAAGGAGGCTTCTTACAGCTCGCCATATCCGGCTGAGCCTCTTGGAGGGAACACTAGGAAGGGACTTCGGCCGCTTCTGCGGAGCCTCCTCCGGCGGGCTCGGGTCCACGCCCATCGTGTCCATCCGGCTGATCCACAGCTCGCGCACCAGCACGTGGATGGCCGCCACGAGCGGTATAGCCAGGAGCAGGCCGACAAAGCCGAAGAGCGTGCTCATGATCAGGAGCGCGAAGACCACCACCGCCGGGTGCAGGGAGACCGCCCGGCTCATTACCACCGGCTGTATCACGTGGGACTCGAACTGCTGGATCC
>JACCZN010000151.1 GCA_013695915.1 Rubrobacter sp. | reverse complement strand
TACCGGGGCACGACGCCCGAGCCCGAGCGCCGGGAGGTCGCCGTGATCTGGCGCGACACCCAGGGCTGGGAGGCGGCGGACCTCGAACGCGACCGGGAGTTCGTCGAGCGGGAGGAACTAACGGCGGAGGCGGACGAGGTCTTCGTCAACGGCGACTCCTTCGTCCCGGAGGCGCGGCCTCTGGAGCCCGTCTTCAAGCAGCGGATGCTCGCGGAGCCGGTCAGTGGTTAGGAAGCGGAAGGAGGTCCGGCTGGAAGAGCGACTGCTGCTCCACGCCTGGGTAAACGACCTCCTCGGCTACGAGAGGACCAAGGACCTGCTGAAGGGCTTCCGGGAGGTGGATGAGGGCTTCGACGCCCACGATACCAGCGGCGTCTACCGTTATCTCACGTCTCACAGCGAGCAGGTAAAGGTCCCCTTCGAGGACCTGCGCCGCTACGACGACAACATCCGCCGTCATCTGGAGAAGATCAACCGCCTGCGGGCGGAGCCCGTCACGCTGCGCTACTTCCAGCACCTATCCCTTCTATACACCGAGATCTTCCTGGACCGTTACAGCAAGGCTCCCACCACGCTGGCGAGCGAGCTGAACGAGTTCGCCCGACAGATGGATAGCGGCGCGGAGAGCTTTACGCAGGACGACCTGGGCAAGCTGGCGTTCTGGATGGCGACCGGCAGCGGCAAAACGTTGCTCATGCACCTCAACTATCACCAGTTCCTACACTACGACACCGCCCCGCTCGACAATATCCTGCTCATCACCACCAACGAGGACCTCACCGAGCAACACCTGGACGAGATGAGCCTCTCTGGCATCCCGTGCGAGCGTTTCACGCCGGAGGAGAGCGGGCTGAGGCTGGCAGAGAAGGACATGGTGCGGGCGACCGAGATTACCAAGCTCACAGAGGAGAAGAAGGGGCAGGGCGTCTCGGTGGACGTGGAGGCCTTCGAGGGCAGGAACCTCATCCTCGTGGACGAGGGCCACCGGGGCCTGTCGGTCAGCGACTCCAAGGCAGCGGCAGTCTGGTCCCGGCTACGCGAGCGGCTTGCCGAGCAGGGCTTTACCTTCGAGTACAGCGCCACCTTCGGCCAGGCGGTGCAGGCGTCGAAGAGCGAAGCGCTGGCCGACGAGTACGGTAAGGCAATCCTCTTCGACTACTCCTACCGTCACTTCCACGGCGACGGCTACGGCAAGGACTTCGAGGTGCTGAACCTCAAGAACCAGAACGAGGAGTACACCGACCTGCTGCTGCTCGGGAACCTGATCTCCTTCTACGAGCAGCGCCGGTTCTTCAGCGAGAACCGCGAACAGGCCAAGGAGTACAACCTGGAATCCCCACTATGGGTCTTTGTCGGCTCCAGGGTCAACGCCGTCTACACGGCGAACAAGCAGGCGCGTTCCGACGTCCTCACCGTCCTGCGCTTTTTGCACCGCTTCCTCAGGAACGAGGGCGGCTGGTCGGTCGAAACCGTCGAGAAGCTACTCGCGGGCGAGACCGGGCTCGACAACAGTGCCGATCAGGACGCCTTCGAGGGCCGATTCAGGTACCTGAAAGAGAGAAACACCAGCCCGGAGGAGATCTTCGACGGCATCCTCCGGGAAGTATTCCACGCGGGCGCGGGCGCGAGCCTACAGGTATCGGACATCAAGGGGGCCGAGGGCGAGCTTGGGTTGAAGGTGTCAGGCGACAACCGCTACTTCGGGCTCGTCTACATCGGCGACACGTCCGCGTTCAAGAAGCTGCTAGAGGAGGAGCCGGGGATGCCGGTCGAGGAGGACGCCATATCCTCCAGCAGTCTGTTCGAGGATATAGAGGCCGACGACTCCCCGGTGAATCTTCTGATCGGGGCCAGGAAGTTTACCGAGGGCTGGTCTAGCTGGCGAGTCTCGGCGATGGGGCTCTTGAACATCGGCAAGAGCGAGGGCAGCCAGATCATCCAACTCTTCGGGCGCGGCGTGAGGCTCAAGGGCCGGGACTTCCTGATGAAGCGTAGTGAGGCGTTGGACGGCAAGCCTCCTCGACACCTGGAGCTGCTCGAAACCCTCAACATCTTCGCGGTCGAGGCCAACTACATGGCCCAGTTCAGGGAGTACCTGGAGCGCGAGGGCGTCGACCCCGAGGGCTACGAGGATATAGAGCTCCCCATTCGCGAGAACAAGGAGTTCCTAAATCGGGGACTACTGGTGCCCAAAGTACCGGAGAAGGACACCTTCGCCGGGAACAAGCGTCTCCTGCTGGACGCCACAGAGGACATAAAGGTTAGCCTCGACCTCTCCGCCCGGGCCGAGACGCTGGGTATGAGTGGAGAGAAGGTGGCTACGGAGTCGGCGAAAGCCGGTGTGGAGCAGCGCATCTCCGAGAAGCACCTCTCCATGCTGGACTGGGAGACCATTCACCTGGACCTTCTGGACCACAAGGACCGCAAAGGTTTCCACAACCTCGTGATCCAACCGTGCGTTCCCCGCGAGATCATGTCGAGGTCCGAGCCCGCCTATCGCCTGGTCGCGGACGCCTCTCTGGCCGCTCCCAAAGACTTCTTGGGACTCGGCAGACTCCAACAGACGGTGCAGGAGATACTCAGAAAGTACACCGAGACCTTCTACCGGGTGCGCCAGCAGAGGTGGGATTCGGACCACATGGTCGCCGAAGAGTTGACCGCGGAGCACGAGAACTTCGCCGACTACACCGTGAAGGTCCGGCGCTCCAAAGAGGAGCTAATCGGCGAGATAGAGTCTCTCATAGAGCAGGAACGGGAGATTTACGAGCGGGACCTCGACAGACCGCCGACCCTGCATTTCGACCGCCATCTCTTCCAGCCGCTCCTTGTAGAGAACGGGGACGACGTAAAGAGTAGCCCGCCAGCGTTGAACCCCAGCGAGAAGAGCTTCGCGTCCGCCCTGCGGCGGTATTGCCAGAACAAAAACGGCGCTTCGTCACCGGACAGGGAGATCTTCCTGTTACGCAACCTGAGCCGGGGCAAGGGCATTGGTTTCTTCAACACTCTGGGCTTCTACCCGGACTTCATACTCTGGGTCCGGGAAGGCGGAGGACAGCGCGTGGTCTTCGTGGAGCCCCACGGCATGCGGAACGATCCGGCCCCGGAGCACAACGACAAGGTACGACTATATAGAGAGCTGGAGACGCTCTCACAGAGCATCGCCGCCCGGCAGGGACTGGAGAACCTCACGCTGGACTCATACATAATCTCCGCTACTCCATTTGAAGAGCTAAAGAAACAGTGGAGCGGAGGCTGGAGCCGGGAGAGGTTCGCAGAAGAGCATATCCTGTTCGAAGACGAGCTAGAGGCGACCATGTCCCTCTTGATCGAGGGCTCCAACAGCAAACATCGCGGGTAATCCGCGGGCACTCGTCGCAGCCTGTCGCACCGAAGGACTAATTTTACGAGGTGCGGCAGGTCGTCTCTTGCCTGGACCACCAGCAGGAGGACATACGTGGCGGGGACCAGAAGGCCCGCGGCCTCCACCGTCCGTCGGGCTTGCTCGCGGTCGGAGGAGACCTGCCACAGCCACTCCGCTGCGCCGGGGTCAGGCCGGCCGGGGAGAGCCGCTCCTGGAGGTTGTGCGTGGAGGAGATGCAGCTTCTTCCCCTGTCGCCTACCGGGGCTTGTGGGCGAAGATGCCGAGGAGCAGGCCGTCCAGGCGGCGCTGTACGTGCTCGACCTCGAAGCCCGCCTCGCGGACCGCGGAGAGGGTATCCCGGTCGAGGTGGCAGCCTCCGGCGAGGTGCTTCCAGACGGGTGTGACCGTCTCCTGGACGGTGGCGAAAGGCTCCCGGTCCATCCGGACGTGCTCCAGCAGCCGGAGCTCGCCGCCGGGACCCAGGACCCGGCGCACCTCTCCGAGCGCTCGCGCTACGTCCGGTATCGTGCAGAAGACCAGGGTCCCCGTCACCGCGTCGAAGCTCGCATCCTCGAAGGGTAGCTCCTCCGCGGGGACGGGTAGCAGGCGCACCGGGAAGCCGGCCTTTCGGGCGCGCTCCTGTGCCTCTTCGAGCATCGTCTCGTCCGGGTCGATGCCCGTCAGGAAGTCCACGCCCTCCGGGTAGAGCGGGATGTTCCTGCCGGTCCCGAGGCCCAGCTCCAGTACCCGGCCCCGCACGTCCCGGAGGACCTCCCGGCGGAGCCTCC
>JACCZN010000147.1 GCA_013695915.1 Rubrobacter sp. | reverse complement strand
CGAACAACCGCATCCCACTCGAAACGCTTCGAAGGTCTCTCGGGAGGGTCGCCCAGGATGTCGAGCGCGGAGGCTCTGTGGTTGTCGAGAGGCGCGGCGAGGAGGCTTTCGCGCTGGTGCCCATGAGGCTCTACCGTCTTCTGGAAGGGGAGAGGCGGGCACTCGTCGAGTCTACCGGGCGTGCCAGGGACGCTTTCTCCGACCTCGCGGAGGATGAGGTGGAGGGTCTCGTGGCCGCTGAGCTTGAGACTGTCCGAGATAGTTCCTCTGCGGCGGCCGGGCGCTAGGATTTGAGGGTCGTCGTTGACGCCAATGTGTGCGTGTCGGCGGTTCTCAGCAAGAAGGGCAGCCCGGCTCGCATTCTGGATCACGCGACGAACGAAGGTCCCCACGACTTCGAGATATGCGCGCCGTCGCAGTTTTTTCCGAAGATCAATGATGTGCTGGCTCGTCCGAAGATCGCCAATCGCCTCGAATGGGACGCTGCGGAGATAGCAGTATACGTGAGGCGACTCCGACTGGCCATCTCCGAGGTTAACGTAGGCGACCTCGAGAAGGTCCCTTCGTACACGGTCGACCCGGAAGACGACCCATACGTGCACGCTGCCGTGTTGTCGGACGCTTCGTATCTCGTCAGCGGAGACGGGGACATTCTGGATATGGAGAGGCCCCCGGTGACGGTGCTGGATTCGTCGCAGTTCGTTCGGCTCTGGGAACAGAAGCTTCTCTGATAATGATATATCCGAGAACTGCCGCTCCTGGGCAGGTGGCACGAAGCGACTGGTGCCGTACGAGACATCACGCGCGCGATGGTTTCCGCCTACGAATCGCAGTAGCGAACTTTATCCGAGCAACTCGCTGAAGAGACCAGTAGGATCTTGAAGGGACTGGTGTTCGTCTACGAACCGCTTGTGACCGGTGGGGCCAGTCTGGGAGCGATCGTCTCCGATACGCTGGAGCAACGCACCTCTTGACCGGTAGCGCTTATGATCCTGACGAGGAACTCGTGAGCCTCGTCCACACCAAAATTAGTGGCCTCAAACAACACCGCCTCGTTGCATTGCTTGGTCAAGCACTGAGTCTGAGAGAGGGAACATGCTGGAAGCGCCAGGAGTTTGTGGCGGGGCCTACCCCGTAACGGTCGCGAGGCTCCAGAGCCGCGTCGACCGGAAACGATCACCGCGTACGCAGCAGTCCCGGTCGAAGCACATCGGATCCGTCAGTGCGGTAACCGAGTGTTACAGGCGTGGGATCCTTGCAGAAGGACTCCGCGAAATTCTTCAGAAGCCGCGACTCCTCCAGTACCTCGGAGTCGTCAGCCAAGTGATCCACGAGGGAGCGCGTAGTGAGGACGACGAGCTTCGCCCGCGCCCGCGAGGCCATTACATTGAAGCGGTTGAGACTGTAAAGGAACTCGTCCTCAGCCCTAATGAGGTCTGGGTCTCCAAGGCCGAACGACCCGATGATGACGTCGCGCTGCTGACCCTGAAACCTCTCCACCGTGTCCACGGCGCTCCATATGGCGGCCGGGTCGTGTCCGGGGAAGACCTGCTGCAAGCGCCCGATGACCTTGCCCATCTGCGCGCGGTGCGGCGTGACGACGCCCACCGCCCGTTCCCAGAAGCTCTTCGCGTTGTGCGGCTCGCTTAATAGCGGCTTCGCTGCGCCGTCCTCACCGAACTCGCCCGCGAGCTGGCTGTCCAGGCTGTCGTTGAGCAGCCGCAGGAGTGCCGCCACAGCGTCGGCCTCGAAGTCGTTCGCCTGGCTCGCCACCTCATCCTCGTAGACGAAGCAGACGGCTGGTTTGCCCGGATCGAGGAATCGCCACCACTCCGGTGTCCAGTAGAGCTCCTCCGGCCAGTTCGTAGGGCGCTCGGCTAGGGGCTTGCCCCCCAGGAAGGCCAGTCTCAGGTCGGGATGGCGAGCGTGGAGGCCCGGGTCGTAGCCGGCACGCTTCGTGAAGTCCACGAGGGTGCGGTTGGCCCGGTAATTGACCTGGAGCGGCAGGTATTCCACTCCATGCTGGTGGCGCACGTACCCGTAGAGGGAGCCGACGGCGTCGTCGAGGCCCTCGGGCGGCGTGGCCTTGTGTATCGGCGGAAGCTGCTTGTCGTCGCCGGCCAAGACGAAGGCGGCGCCGTCCGCCGCCTTCGATACCACGAGCAGAGATTCGGCGACATCAATTTGCGAGGCCTCGTCTACGACGACGAGGTCGAACCACCGGCGCTGTGTCTGCTTGGGGGTCTCCTTTTTCCTCTTGTTCTTCGTCGCGATAGCGAGGTTGTGGAGCTGCTGCGATGTGCCAGCGACCACCACGACCCCTTCCGGGTCTTCCAGCCGCCCTTGGAGGTCCAGCACCTCCTGCGGAGCCTGGGAAGTTCTGACCGCCATGGGCTCCACGTCCGGGTGTTCGGCCATCTCGGCAGGGAGGTTACTGTAGTCGCTTTTGAGCCTAAACAGCCGATAGGGCTTCTGCGGCAGCAGCTTCTCGAGCAGGCGGTCCGTCCCCAGCAGCACGTTGTCCACTGCGGCGTATGTGCTCGAGGCGATCAGCAGTCGGAAGGGAACCCCTTCCCGATACGCCAGCCATACGGCTGCGGCGACGACGGCCCGGAGCGTCTGGCTCTTGCCTGTCCCCGGCGGACCCCACACGAGGGCCATACGGCGCGTGAAGGATGCCTCCCAGGCGTCCCACTGTGAGTCGTTGAGCCACACCCCGACGGTCTCGAGCGCGACGCGCGCCTCGGACAGATCCCTCTCGACGCCCTCCTCGCTGAGACTCTTCGCCCCCCACAGGAACTCGGAGGCAGGCGTCTCCGACGTCTCGTCTCCCGGATCCGGCGCCGCCATCCCCAAGGCTTGGAGCATCGGCTCGTCGTGCCAAGCAGAGGCCGGGCGACCGATGCCCTCCAGCGTCACCTTCACCTTCTTGGAGATGAAGTCGCTGTGAACCGGGTCGAGCATGACATCCTCGCCGAGGTCAAGCACACCGGCCTCCTCAAGAACCGGCACCTGGTAGTTCCACCAGGGCTTGAGGGCTATGAGGTCGTGCGCCCGGTCGATGGCCACCACGGACACCTGCGTGAACCCAACCTCGGCAACCGATCCATTAGCGCGAAAGCTACCCTCGATGTCCTTGACCAGCGGAAATGCGTGGCTGCCCAAAAATCCCGGCCAACCGCGAGGGGCGAGCGCATAATTGAGGGCCGGAGGGCGCACGTTGAACTCCCGCGACTCCGGTGAGAGTCGGTAGACTACCAGTTCCTGCGGCGACGGAAGCGGCTCCTGGGCCGATCTCGAGAGAAGCTCGCGCGCCGCCTCTTTCTCATCTCCCTCCAGGCGCCGCAGGAGGTTGGCGGACTTGAACCTGGCCTCCCGCTCGTGCGGGGGCATGGCCCTGGTGGTCTGGCTGTCGAGCTCGTCCATCGCGGTGTTGAGCCTCTTGTACTCGTACAGGAGCTTGCTGTGCGGCGAGACTCCCCTTATGGAGGCTGGGATTCTCACGACCGGGGGCGCCGTGGAGCGCTGGAGAACATCCTTGAGATCCCGCTCGAGCTTGGCGACCACGTTGGCGAGCGCGGAGAGCTTCTTGCCCGTGGTCTCCTCCACGGTGCGCGCCGTCTGCAGCCAATCCCCCTTGTGCGTCCACATCTCATGCAGACGCTCGCCGGGGATTAGATCCGTGAGCGGCTCGCGGTAGAGAGGATGCACGTTGGGCGCGGGGGTGTCGGGCCGCAACCGATAGGTCTTGGCGACCTCAAGGAGCGTGTAGTGGTGCGGCACCGGTACCGCCACCGTGTTCTGTACGACGTCCGAGACGAGTGTGAAGGGCGACCTGTGGGACGCTTCCTCAGCGTGCGCGAGCAGTTCCGGCGGCGGGAAGAGCCAGGCGAGATCCCGCAGATCCTTGTCGCCGAGGATGGCCGGGAGGTGGCGGCCGACCACGCGCACCAGCTGCTTGCGCTGCGCCTCGTCCCACAAATAGATCTGGTACGTACTGCGCTTGAGGGATCTCGGCTTGCTCGCGTCCCCGCGTCGGCCCTCGGCCACGTCCTCTTCGTCCTGGCGCTGGACGAAACCGAGTATGTCCCTCAGCGCCCGAAGGAACTTGAGCAACTCCTCCTTCTCGCGCTCCGGCTCACGTCGGTCGACGAGGAACACCTCCTGGAAGCTGCTCGGCTTGCCCTCCTCGTCGCGCGCCCTCCAGCGCCTCCTCTTCGACTCCTCACGGCTCGGATCGTCGGCCTCCTTGTACGGCAGGGGCTCCTTCCAGAAAGCGCGCACGCTGAACGAGGCCGTGATCGCGCTAGAGAGGTCGTAGTCGAGGAAGAGGTACACATGCAGGTCGGGCCATTTCGGCATGAGCGCGTCGCTTCCCGATTCCGGGATGAGCCCCGTTTCTCCACTCCGCAGGGATCCGGCCCGGTTCGGGTACACCGTCCGCTTCGAGCGCAGGGTTGGGCTTGCGTCGAAGGCTATGTCGCTCGGGGGTACCTCGGCGAGTGCGTCCACGTCCGTCGCCACCGGCCCAAGTAGCTTGGCCCCGCCCTTCGAGAGGCCTGCGACACGCGAGAGGTTTCCCGTCCTCTCCGCCTCCGGCCAGCAGTGCTTCTCGTCGTTGGTCGAGTCGCCGTTCCTGTCCACCCAGGGGTAGCCCAGGAACTCGCATCCGCTGCAGACGTAGGAGACGTGCCAGGGCAACTCGTGCCAGGGCGTCCGCAACACGTACGGAAGGTCCTCGCGGAAAAACTTCCCCAGGCGCGGCGCGAACACATCAAAGGGAGCGACCTCTATGTCCTCCTCCAACGCCGCCGCGAGCTCCTCGGGCGAGGGATCGCGACCGTCCTTGCGAGCCTTCTCGCACGCCAGCACGATCTCGGAGGCCTCGTAGGATCCCGGCCACACCGCCGGCGCGGCGACCACGACGAATCGGTTATCCCAGCCGTGTTCGACCAGCCAAGAGGCGAGGGTGATCGAGTAGTAGACGACCTCGGCGAAGTAGTGCGCCCCCGGCTCCGCCGACTGCTTGATGTCCACCACGCGCAACCGCAGCCGTCCGTCGTTATCCGGGAGCGGCCGGACGTCGCCGTTCGGCAGCACCTCTTGGGCCGTCGGCGCCGGACCCGCCCCGTCCTCCTCGTCCTCACGCGCCGGGCGCGCGGACATTGGTGGGAGCGCCTGGACGATGTCGGGAAAAGCCTCGCCAACGCCGAGCGGGATCCTTTCAAGGTCGCGGAGTTCGCCGATCCCGACCCCTTGCTTGAACGCGGAGGTGTTGGCATCGTATCGGGCCTCCACAACGAATTGGAACGGTTCGAGCTTCGACAGTACCTCCTCGAGGTCTAGCCCCTCCGGTCGGTTGCCCCGCTTCTTCGAGTTGATGTGGACATTGTCGGCGCCGAACACGCGGTCTAGCTCGCTCACCTTCTCGTCCTGCCACTCGTAGCCGGCTGCGCCGACAAGGCCGAGGCCGGCCCTCGCGGTCTGACGCGGTGGCATACTCCGCTCTCTGCGCTCCGGATCGCTGTGCAAGTTTAGGGATAGCTGCCTGTAACAGCCGGTACGCAGAAACAGCGAGAGTACTTTTTTCTTCAAAGAAGGCATGTCACCCCACCGGTTCCGGGTCGTCTGGTTGCCCGGATACTACCAAATCAACGCCTACGGCATCTCTTCCCAGCTCTTGCGCTACGCTCAGGGTCGTTCCGCTGCCCATAAAGGGATCCAGGACGACGCCGGGGGCCGTGGAAGCGTCGCACTCGCAGCCGTTCCATCCGACGTGCCGTTTGGGAGCGAACGTGAACTCGCGGAAGTACCCGCCGAGCGCCTCCTTGGCCTCGGCCGCCAGCTCTCGCACGCGCACCGAATTGCGACCGGAGCCATTCTGCAACTCCTTGCCTTTGCCTGCATCCGAGATGCCAACGGCGCGAATGGCCGCGACGTGGGCGTCCGTCAACTTGCGCTCTTTGAAGCGTCGCATCGCCGCGACCGCCTGCGGTCGCGACGCATCCAGGTCGGTCGTGGGCTCCAGTACGCGCTTGGCCGGCTTCCAACACTTGGCGCACACCCGTTCGGGGCAGGCGACTAGTATGGCGCAGCGAGCAAGCTCCGGCGGGAACGGAGCCAGGTGGTTGCTCTTGTTGCGGACACGTCGGAGATCCCAGACATCTCCGGGGTTGGCGGGCTTTCCCAGATGTTTGGAGAGCGCGTAAAGGTCGAAGAAGTACGCTGTCGCCCGTTTGGCGCGCGTGAGGTGGAACAAGGCCTCGTGCCGGTTCGCCAGCCGATAGGGGAGCGGCTCCGGAAGGCCGTTGTCCTTAGCCCAAACTATTTGGTTTGCGACGTTCCACCCGGCCTCGCGCGCCGCCACTTCGAAGCGAGCGGGGATGCCTGCGAGGAAGGTGTCCCGGTAGGTGTCGCCAAGGTTGAGGAAGACGGAGGCCTGCGGTCGCAGCAGGCGCGCCCACCCATTCAATGCCTCGACGAGGCTCTTCACATAGGCCTCCGGTGTACGCTCCTGCCCGAGTTGATCAGGATGCCCGTAGTCCCGCCGCTGCCAATACGGCGGCGAGGTGACTACGAGATCCACGCTGCCCTCCGGCAAGAAGGACAGGTCGCGTGCATTCCCCTGATGGCGTGTGATTTGACTCATTCTCAAGCTCAGAGTTTGAAGGAATGGTCGACGAGGGGCAAGTTTTTACCTTATGGTACTCTGAACTTACGCTCCCGTAGATCGTGTCTCGGGAAGCCCCGACCGCCTCGCAGTACTCGCTCATGGGTATCTCACGGCTCCGAATCAGCTTCGACGCTGGGACATTTTCCGGTTCATCACCGGCTTACGGACACCCTTGCGGCCTCGCGACCGCGCCGCCTCCAGGCTGGCCATTGTCATCTCGCGGGTAATGTCCTGCTCGAACTCGGCCACCGATGCGAATACGTGGAAAACAAGCTTGCCGCCCGGCGTCGTGGTGTCCAGCCTGTTCCGAAGGCTCGCCAACTCGACTCCCAGCTCGGGAAATCCGTTGACCAGCTCGATCAGCTCCTTGAGCGAGCGTCCATACTGACTTCTCCCACACTTATAGTAGAGAGTGTTCGAGCGCGTCGAAAGAGGAAGCCGAACTTAGCTGCGCGAGCTTATGTTACCCGTATCCCAGCGCGTAGCGGTAGACGAGGAGCGTTGTAATATCGGAACGTTCGTGGACGGCTCTCACACTCACCCGCCAACAGCTTGAATATTCGCCTCACGCGCTCACCAAGCAAAGTTCCGTACACCCTGTGCTTCAAACTATAAGCAAATGAATCCTCTGAGTCGGAAGGAGCCTGGATGGAAGAACAGCTCGACGTTGACCATCGAATAGACGCCCGGCTGGCAGCCTGGGTTTCCTCGGCGTCTCCATGCGCCGCTGGATATTATTTGTACTCGAAATCCTCTCTTCCGGAGCCGGAGGAGAGGAATCCGGGAAACGGTTTCGGATGGCAGGATCGGGCTGCGGCCGAGGTGCTGCGTGAGTGCTACCGGACGGCTTCGCTCGACCCTCACCTCGAGATGGTGGAGGCGGCGGCCATAGCGGTGCTGCCGGAGCCGGAGGACGACGATGGCGATTCGCCAGCCTCTACCTTCCGTCCTCCCTCGCGCCACGAGCGCTGGGAGCAGGCGATCTCTACGACGGCGGCGAGGGTGAGCGGCTATCTGCGCTACGGCCCCACCGCGGCGTTACACGGAGGGGAGGCGGTCTTCTCGGGTGGTGAGTTGGAGGCGGAGATCGCCGGACTGAAGCTCAGGCAGTGGGTGGATCTTCTCTGGCGCCACCCAGACGCGAGCTTCGAGGCGATCCTCGTCGTCGAGGAGCCGAACAGCGGGAGGCGTCCCGCTCCGGCTGAGGAGGACTGGCGCTGCATCCTCGCCGCCGCGGTGGTTCTGTCCGTATACGGAGCATCTCCGAGGGTGCATTTGATCCGGATTTCTGCGGGAGTGGCTCAGACGGTGAGCTTCCGGGCCGAGGAGCTTGAACGCAAGATAGCCGACCTCGCCCGCGACG
>JACCZN010000085.1 GCA_013695915.1 Rubrobacter sp. | reverse complement strand
CCCTGCACCAGGTGCCGATTGGCGCGGCCTTCGGCTCTATCTTCGCCTGCCTGAACATCACGGGCATCGCCCTGGGTCCCGTGGGGGACCCTGAGTTCTACGCCTCTCTGCCACCCACCGCCAAGCTCCTCCTGAGCCTCTACATGCTCCTCGGACGTCTGGAGATATTCTCCGTTCTGGTGCTTCTCTCCCCCGCGTTCTGGCGACGGTAGGGCTGGCCCGCAGAGCGATGATCCACCATCAAACAAAGCTAATGCCTGTCACCTGATGCTTGAAGCCCGGTTCGGGGAAGGTAAATCCCTCCGCAATCCGCTATCAGAGCAGGTCGAGGGAGTCTATCTCCCCGAAGTGTCCGTCGAGGGTGAGTAGATTTCCCCCCGCGGACTCCGCAGCGGCGGCCACGATGCAGTCGGTTATGGGTATCGTTACGCCTTTCCGGCGCAGCTTGAACCCTATCTCTCCGGCCCGAGCATAGAGGCGTTCGTCCGTCTCTACCCACACGAGAGCTTCCAGGGAGGCTCCGATCCTAGACATCTCCGCGTTTGTCCGCGCTCCCTGAAGAAGCTCCGAGAGAACGATCCCCGTCGTGGCGGCGCGGTCTTCTAGTATCAGGGTTTCGATCCTCTCCGCAACCTCGCTCTCGTAGTGACGGAAGTACTCGATCCAGCACGAAGTGTCAATCAAGACCGGAGAGCTCATCCAGGTCCATCTGCCGCAGTTCCCGCCAGTTGTCCTCGATCCCGACCTTGCCCCGCAAACTCAAGAGCATCTCCTTGCGCTTGAGCCTCACGTACTCCCGCAGCGCCGCCTCGACAGTAGCTGTCTTCGTCCGCTCCCCCGAAATCCGTAGAGCGTCTTCCAGAAGTTTGGCGTCTATGTCCAACGTAGTTCTCATGCATCTGAGTATAGCATCACAAAATTATGCACGAAAACCTCCACCACCGCGGCGGAAGGCCGGAGCCTCCTTACGCGAAGGCTACCCCGCCGCTCCTCCGGGGGTCGGCGGCGGCCTCAAAGAGGCCTTGCGGGTTGTGCCGGACAGCGTTGAGGCCACCGAAGAACATCGAGAGCTCGTCGTAGGCGAGGACGCGCTCGTACGGCCCCAGGTCGGCCGCGGGGACGCCGGCCTCGTAGGCGAACATCGAGCCTTCGGCGTGGAAGCGTGGGCGGTAGACGGCCTCCTCCAGCGAGAGGCCGAGGTCGAGGACCCCGATCAGGGTCTGCAGGATGGCGGTGGGGATGCGCGAGGCCCCGGGCGAGCCGAGGGCCACGATGCCACCCTCCTCGGAGGCGACTACGGTCGGGCTCATGCTGGAGATCAGGCGCTCTCCGGGCTCCAGGGCGTGAAAACCCTTCGGGTTCAGCTCCGGCTCCCCGAGGGTGTTGCCCATCGGGAGGCCGGTGCCAGGGATGACTATTCCGGAGCCGTAGCCCATGCTCGCCGTTATGGAGACCGCGAGCCCCTCGTCGTCCACGCAGGAGAGATGTGTGGTGTGCGGGGAGCCGAAGATTGCCCGCCGCTGGCCTGCGGCGTACTCCTCGCTGGTGAGCCGCTCCGCCACGCGGGCGTTCTCCGTACCCTCGCGGTACGCCTTCTCCCGGTCCCGGAGCGCGAGCCGCATGGCACCGGCCACGAGCCGCACGTACTCCTCGTCGGGCATGGAAGCCGGGTCGTACCCGGAGACCACCCGGAGCATCTGGGCCAGGGTCGGACCCCCGGCGGAGGGCGGGCCGTTAGTCTGGGCGACGCCGCGCCCGTAGCGGACGGTGAGGGGCTCGCGGACCACCACCTCGTACTCGGAGAGGTCCCGCCGGGTGATGATGCCGCCCCCGTCGAGGAGGTAGTCGGAGATCCGGCGGGCAAGCTCCCCTCTGTAGAAGAGGTCCGCCCCCTCTTCCCCGACGGCGTCGAGCGTATCGGCGAGCTCGGGGAACCGGACCTCCTCGCCCTCCCGGTAGACCCGGGCCCCACTCTCCGTGTAGAAGTTCTTCCTCGTCTCCCCGGTGAGACGAAGCACCTCCTCGGCGACGGCTAACCAGAGCCCGCTGGTCTTGCAGAGCCTGAACCCGTCGCGGGCGAGGCTCGCCGCGGGTGCCAGCGTCTCCCGCAGGGTCAGCCGGCCGTGCCGGCGGAGGAGCGTCTCCCAGCCCCGGAGGGCCCCCGGAACCCCGACGGAGGCGGCCCCGACGGTGGACTCTATGCCCGCACCGTACTTGAGGAGCACGGTCTTCGGGCTGCCACCGGCGCCGAAGGCCGAGGCCGGTAGCCCCTTGCCCGGCATCACGTCGTAGTAGTCGAGCAGCTCGGCCCGCCCGGACGGCGGGCGCACGAGCGCGAACCCCCCGCCGCCCACGGAGCTCATGAGCGGCTCGGTGCCGCTCACGGCCGCCGCAGCGGCCACGGCGGCGTCGGCGGCGTTGCCGCCGGCCCGGTAGGTGTCGGCGGCGGCGCGGGCGGCGTAGGGCGTACCGGCGGCGGCGGCGAAGCGGCTGTTCTTTCCGGGGGTCTCCACTATTGGCTATGATACCTTTCGAGTGCAACGGGCGCGCAGCGCCGGATCTACGGTGAACGGGGAGGTTCATAGTGCCAACAGGGGATGCCGATGCAACATCCGGCGAGCGGACCGGGCCTGCCTTCAACACCGCCTCCGAACACGAGATAAAGGGCGCGGAGGTCGCCGACGTCTACTTCTACCGCACCATGGAGGTGCTGCGGGCCCGCGGGCTGGAGGACACGCCCGCCCACGCGGAGGTCACGCTCAAGACCTCGGACCCCGAGGCCTGGTTCGTGGTAGCGGGCCTGGACGAGGTCGGGGAGCTCTTCCGGGAGATCGAGGGTGTGGAGGTGCGGGCGGTGCCGGAGGGCACCATCTGCCGCCCCTACGAGCCGGTGATAACGCTCTCCGGACCCTATGGTGCTTTCGCGGAGCACGAGACCGCGGTGCTCGGGTTTCTGTGCCAGGCCTCGGGTATCGCCACGGGCGCGGCCCGCTGCCGCCTCGCGGCCGGGGACCGGCCGGTGGTCTCCTTCGGAGCGCGCAGGATGCACCCGACCATAACCCCCATGATCGAGCGTTCCGCCTACCTCGGCGGCTGCGACTCGGTGGCGGTGGACCTCGCCGCCCGCCGCATGGGCATTGCCTCCAGCGGCACCCTGCCCCACGCCCTGGCGCTGATACTGGGCTCGACCGAGGAGGCGGCCCGGGCGTTCGACGATACCGTGGACGCCTCGGTGCCCCGCACCATCCTGATAGACACCTTCGACGACGAGAAGTTCGGAGCCCTGATAGCGGCCCGCGCCATCCCGGACTCGATCTACGCCGTGCGGCTGGACACGCCCGGGAACCGCCGGGGCGACTTCCGGGACCTCATGGAGGAGGTCCGCTGGGAGCTGGACCGCGCCGGGTTCGGGCACGTCAAGGTCTTCGCCTCCGGCGGCATCGGCGTCGAGGACATCCTGCACCTGAACCCCGTCTGCGACGCCTACGGGGTAGGCGGGTCGATAGCCGCCGCGCCGATGGTGGACTACTCCCTGGACATCGTGGAGGTCGCCGGAGAGGACCGCTCCAAGCGCGGCAAGCGCGGCGGGCGCAAGAGCCTCTTCAAGCTGCCCGATAGCTCGCACAGCACCCTCCCGGCGGGCAGCGTACCCTCGGAAGGCGCGGAAGAGCTGCTCCGTCCTCTGGAGGAGCCCTCCCCGGAAGGCGGGCGCAGCGTCTCCGCCCTGCGGGAGAGCGTGCTCTCTCAGCTAGCTACCGGAAGTTACGGGCTGTAGGAGGCCGACGGGAAGTTATACCGTTCCGGTCTATTGATGTCACAATGTCTCCACGGCTTCCACCCACCAGGGGTAACCGGTGAGCTGTTTGAGACGGGCGGGGTCTTCCCAGTAGGGTCCAAGCGCCCGGGTGAGTGCCTCTTGCAGTACAGCGACC
>JACCZN010000071.1 GCA_013695915.1 Rubrobacter sp. | reverse complement strand
GTCGAGGAGGGCCTGCACCAGCACCTCGTCGTCTATCAGGGGGTGGGGCTCCGGGTAGGCGGTGATGCCCACCTCCCGGACGCCGGGATCCACCCCGGACATCTCCTCGAGGAGCGTCCCCGCGCAGGGGAACGGACCGGCGGGGACCTTTGCGTCGCCGCCGACCACGAACATCTCCCCTATCCCGTGCTCGTCGAGCCGGTCGAGGATGCTCCGCAGGTGCCCCCGGCTCTCCACCAGCCGTGCCGAGACGTGCGGCGCCACCCGCAGACCACGGTCCGCGAGCTCCTCGCTGAAGCTCAGGGTCCTCTCGATGCCCAGCGTTGGCGAGCAGGTCACCGTGACTCGCGTCGCCGGGGCGAGGTGGCCGGCCTGCTCCCGGGCCCCCTCTATCGGTATGATCTCCATCCGGGGGTCGGAGAGGCTCCGCAGCAGCTCCTCGCCTCCCCCGTAGGCCACCCTCCTCGAGGCTCCTGTGCGTTCCTGCGTCACTCTGGTCTCTCCTCCTGGTCTCGGGGCGGGCCGGGGGGGTCACCCGGCCCGCGGCTCGTGATCTCGCTTACGCGCCCGTGGCAGCGCCCGTGAGCTGCTGCTCGGCCTTCTCCGGCTTGAAGAAGGAGCGGTCGGCGACCGTGGCCTCCACGACTTCCTCCGGGCGCTCGACCTCCAGCTCCGTGCCGATGGTCGAGTGCTCGATCGGGACCATCGCGAAGCCGATGTTCTTGTCCAGGCGCGGCGAGTAGCAGGCGCTCGTGACCCGCCCGACCCTCTCGCCGTGGGCGTGGACGGGGAAGAAGTCGATCATGGAGCCGTCGTTGAACGAGCCGAGCTGCCCGCCGCCGAGCTCCACGCCGACCAGCTTGCGGGAGACGCCCTCCTCGCTCACCCGCTTCAGGGCGTCCCGCCCGACGAAGTCCTGCTCCTGCTCCAGCTCGACCATCCACTTGTAGCCGTAGCCCACCTCGTAGGGGTTGTCCTCGGGGGTCATGTCGCAGTTGTGGGCCAGGATGCCGCCCTCGATCCTGCGGATGTGGCACGGGCCGATGGGCCGTATGCCGTGGGGCTCCCCGGCCTGCTCGACGCGGTCCCAGAGCTTCAGGCCGTCGCGGCTGGCGTTCTTGAGGTACAGCTCGTAGCCGAGCTCCCCGGAGTAGCCGGTGCGCGAGATCACGAGTTCCATCCCGTCGAGCTCCCGGCTGACCATGTAGTAGTAGGGCACGTCCAGGATGTCCTCGCCGAAGAGGTCCACCATGACCTCCCTGGACCTCGGTCCCTGTATCTGCATCGGGCCGACGTCGGGCTCGGAGATGTGGACGTCCATCCCGAGGTTGTAGGCGAGGCCCTTGCACCAGAGGAGGATGTCGCTGTCGGCCAGGGAGAGCCAGAAGTGGTTCTCGTCGAGCCGGAGGAGGACCGGGTCGTTTATGATTCCGCCCTCCTGGGAGGTGAGGAAGGCGTACTTGCACTGCCCGACGGCGCACTTGTTGAGGTCGCGCGGGGTCAGCAGGTTCGTGAACTCGAAGGCGTCGGGGCCCGTGATCTCGACCTGCCGCTCGGCGCCGCCGACGTCCCACATCGTGACGCCCTCGAGGAGGTGCCAGTACTCCTCGAACGGGTCGCCGTAGTGGCGCGGATGGTAGTGGTGGTTGTAGACGCTGTAGAGCGCGACGCCGTGGCGGCGCGACCCGTAGAAGTACGGGGACTTCCGGATCCTGGTGTACTGCAGGATGCCCGGGTCCGGGTTCGTCCGGTCCGCCTGCCTGGTCTCCATCTCCGTCATCTCTCTGTCTCCTTCTCTGGAAAGGGGCTTGCTCTGTACCGGCACCGGGGAGCTAGCTACTTCGTCGCATCGTCCCCACCCCCGTTGCCGGACTCCTCCCTCCCGAGAAGGTCTCCGACAGGTACTTCTCTCCCTCGTCACAGAGGATCGTCACCACGGTCCGGAGCCCGGGGTGCGCCTCCCGCAGCCTCCGGGCCGCCACGAGGTGCGCCCCGCTCGAGGGCCCGACGAACATCCCGTGCTCCCGGGCGAGCCGCCGCGCCTCCTCGACGGCCTCCGCGCTCTCTACGGAGAGGAGCCCGTCCACCAGCGCCCCGTGCCGGGCGTAGATGCCGGGCACGAACCCGTCGGAGATGCCCTCTATGAGGTGCTTGCCGACCTCGCCGCCGTGCAGGGTGCGGGACTCCGCGGGCTCGACCGCGAAGAGCCTCGCCTCCGGGTTCACCTCCCGGAAGGCCTGGCCGACCCCTATAAGGGTCCCGCCGGTCCCGACGCCGACGACCAGCGCGTCGGGCACGGTACCGCCGGGGAGCCCTTCCAGTATCTCCGGCCCGAGCCAGGTGCGGTTCTCCTCGACGTTCCACTCCGAGTCGAACTGGCCGGGGCAGAAGTAGCCGGGCCAGGTCCCGAGCTCGCGGGCCTTCTGGAGCGCCTCGGTTACGTGGAAGTCCCCGACCTCCAGGACCTCGGCCCCGAGTGAACGCGATATCTCCGTGCGCTCGCGGCTCAGGCCCCTCGGCGTCACGACGAGCATCCGGTAGCCCTTTACGGCGGCGACCATGGAGAGGGCGTTGCCGGTGTTGCCGCTCGACGCCTCCACTATGGTGTCGCCGGGCGAGAGCAGGCCCTCCTCCTCGGCCCGCTCCACCATGTATTTGGAGATCCGGGCCTTCACCGACCCCGAAGGGTTCAGGAACTCGCACTTGGCCCACACCCCGTCTATCCGGACCAGCGGCGTGCCCCCGATGCCGTCGAGCACGCTCGGCGCCGGGACCCGGGCCTCCGGGAGAAGGGTCTCCGGCGTCCGGCTCGGGCTGAGCCCGTAGGCCTGCATTACGCCCACCCTCCGGGCCCGGAGACCGGAGTTATACGGAATCCGGGCAAATGATGCCATCTCTGGTGGGCCCGGGAGTCGGGAGGCGCGTCGCTCCGCTCGCTTCGGGAGTCGGGAGTCGGAAAAGACAGATACGACTCCCGACCTCCCGACTCCCGAACTACAAAAGCCGCGAAGTAGTCAACCGGATTCCGCATAACTAGATACGGGCGCTGCGAGTTGTTAGAATTGTAGACTTGCAAGGGTTTCCTCCCTTGTGTACTTGTGCCGGACGGTTCGTGTGGTCGCCAAACCTTTGCACGGACCGTCCTCTTCCTCTCTGCGGTGGTCAGGTCATGGTCTCGCCTCTCCTCTTCCCCGGGGCATCAGCTCGTCCTTGCCAGCGGCGCGGTCTCCTGCGGCACGGTCTCCCGCGGGGCTTCCGGGACGGGAGCCGGGGCCGCCGGGCGCGGGTCGCGCATCCGGCGCATCTCCGGGTCGAAGAGCGGCTCCTCGGCGACGGTGGCCGCGTGGCGGGCGCCGAAGTACTCTATCTCCAGCCCCGTGCCCGCCTCGGCGAGCTCGGGCGGCAGCCAGGCGTAGGCGATGCTCCGCCCGACCGTGTAGCCGTAGGCGGCGCTCGTGACGTACCCGACGGCGGCGTCCCCGCTCCACACGGGCTCGCTGCCCATGACCACTACCGAGGGGTCGTCGAGGGTCAGGCAGGCGAGCTTGCGCCGCAGGCCCTCTTCCCGGCGCCGGAGGAGCGCCTCCCGCCCGACGAAGTCGCCCTTGTCGAGCCTGACGGCGAACCCGAGGCCCGCCTCGTAAGGGTCGTGCTCGCTGGTCACGTCCGAGCCCCAGGCCCGGAAGCCTTTCTCCAGCCGCAGCCCGCTGAAGGCCCCGCGGCCGCCCGCTAGGACGCCGTAGGGCCGCCCGGCCTCCCAGAGGAGGTCCCAGAGCCGCAGGCCGTAGTCGGCGGTGGTGTAGACCTCCCAGCCGAGCTCCCCGACGTAGGAGACGCGCAGCGCGAGCACCGGCACCTCCCCAATGGAGAACTCCCTGGCCCGGAAGAACCCGAACGCCTCGTGGGAGAGGTCCTCCTCGGTCAGGCTCTGCACGAGGTCCCGGGCGTGCGGCCCCCACACCCCGAGGCAGCAGGTGCCGGGTGTAATATCCCGCACCTGTACGGAGCCGTCGGCGGGGAGGTTAGACCGCATCCAATCCAGGTCCCGCGGGCCGTTGCAGCCGACCTGGAACCGGTCCCGGCCGAGCCGGGCCACGGTTACGTCGCTCTTCACGCCGCCCTTCTCGTCCAGCATCAGGGTGTAGGTGACGCTCCCGACCGGTTTATCTAGCTGTGCCGTGTTCAGCCGCTGCAGGAAATCCAGCGCCCCGGGACCCGTGACCTCGGCCTTCTTGAGCGAGGTCATGTCGTAGAGGGCTACCCTCTCGCGGGTCGCCCGGTGCTCGGCCCCGACCACGAGGGACCAGTACCGCCCGGCCCACCCGCGCATCGGCGGTATCTCGTGGTCTTCGAGGAGGGCGCGGTTTGCCTCGTACCACTGCGGGCGCTCCCAGCCGGAGGCCTCGAGGAAGTAGGCCCCGAGCTCTCTCTGGCGCGGGTAGAAGGGGCTCGTGCGCAGGGGGCGCGGCTCCTCCATCGGCCTCTGGGGGTGGACGATGTCGTAGACCTCGCGGAAGGACTGCGAGCTGCGGGCGAGCAGGTACGCCGGGCTGTGGACGTGGGTCTCGAAGCGGTTCACGTCGGCGGCGGCGAGGTCGATGCTCGGGGCTCCCCCGACCATCCACTCCGCGACCGCCCGTCCGGCCCCGACGGCGTGCGTGACCCAGACGGCCTCGCACATCCAGAACCCGTCCACCTTCTTCGAAGGCCCGATGAGCGAGCCGCCGTCGGCTGTAAAGGAGAAGAGGCCGTTTATGCCCCGCTCTACCTCTGCATCCGCGAGCGCCGGTAGCATCCGCTGCGCCTCCTGCCACGGCCCCTCGAAGTCCTCCGGCGTGAACTCCATGATGGAGGGCATCT
>JACCZN010000062.1 GCA_013695915.1 Rubrobacter sp. | reverse complement strand
TCGATATCGCGGACGCCCGGGCCGTGGAGGATGCTCTGGAGGAGCACGCCCCCGACCTCGTGATAAACGCCGCGGCTTATACGGACGTGGACGGCTGCGAGACCGAGACGGAGACGGCCTACAGGGTCAACGCCCTGGGAGCGAGGAACCTCGCCGTCTCCTGCGAGAGGGCCGGGTGCGCCCTGCTGCACGTGAGCACCAACTACGTCTTCGACGGCGAGCAGGACGAGCCCTACGCTCCCTACGACCGGCCGAACCCGAAGAGCGTCTACGCGAAGACCAAGCTGGCCGGGGAGGAGTACGTGAGAGACCTGTGCAGCCGCTGGTACGTGGTGCGCTCCGCCGGTGTCTACGGCGAGGGGCACAACTTCGTCCGGACCATGCTGCGCGTGGGGCGCGAGAGAGACCATCTAAAGGTGAAGGGCGACGAGTACATCTCTCCGACCTGCGCCCGGGACCTGGCCGTGGCGGTCGCCGGAATCGCAGAGTCCGGGCTCTTCGGCCTCTACCACGCGACGAACGCTGGCTCCTGCTCCTGGTACGAGTTCACCCGCGAGATCTTCCGCCTCTCGGGTACGGAGGCCGCGGTAGAGCCTATCCCGGCCTCCGAGTACCCACTCCCCGCGGCCCGTCCGGCGAACGGTGTCCTGGCCTCCGGAGGAGAGGTCGGTCTCCGGCACTGGCGCGAGGCCCTGGAGGAGTACCTCCAGAGGAATTCGGACGGCGGCTAGTGCGGGCGGTCTCCGGCAGACCCGTCGAAGAGGAAGTCCGGAGGCGATGATTAGCGAGCTGGACCGGGTGGCGTTGGCGAAGGACCTGTTGGAGGAGGGTCTGAAGGAAGGCGACGTTGGCACGGTGGTGCATGTATACCGCGGTGGTGCCGCCTACGAGGTCGAGTTCGTGACGTTCTCGGGGGAGAGCCTGGGCGTCTTCACCGTAGAAGCCGAGGCGGTCAGGCCCGTGGGTTGATCTTCGCCTACACTCTGGGACTCGATGTAGCTCTTGACCGGGGCCACTAGCTGTCTTGTTCTGCGAGGATCCTTCTCAAGCCATCGCGGACGGGTCGATACTGGTCCTCGCTGAGCCTCCCACGGTAGCGGCTCACCCGTCCGACGTCCAGGGTCCTCGTCTGATCCAGCAAACACAGCGAAGGGGATCTGAGGCCCGCCGTTCCGGCCGCGTACCTCGGATACAGGGCGGGGCTCCGCTCCGCCCAGCCCTGCCTCCGGTCGGTCGTCATGGGGGACAATATCAAGACCCCGTAACGTGGAGTGCCCACACGCTCGGGCAGCCCGACAACGACTGCCGGCCTGTACCCCTCCTGCTCGTGGCCGCCGGGACGATGGACCGGGAACAGGGCTGAGACCACATCCCCTATCTCCAGGCGCCGGACGTTGTCTGCGTTGGCGATACTAGCCACGGCCGCCGGGCTTCGCCTCTATCACCGGGCCCACACCCGGCTCATAGCTCACCGGCTCTCCCTCTTCCAGCTCTCCCTCTTCCCACTCGTAGGGTTCGAACTCTCCCAGACGGGAGAGATCGCTCTCCATCCAAGCCCGCTCCTCATCGTATTCCAGAGCGTCCTCCAGTACTTGCTCGATCCAATCTTTTACGGACTGGTCCTTGCTCGCCGCTGCGATCCTCACCCGCCGCCTCAAGTCGGGCTCCACATCCACCGATAGCCTGACCCGTGCCATGCAGCCCCCTAATAGTGTCTTGGTGCCAATGTGCCAAAACCAGTATAGCAGGTCGAAGGCGTCCAGCATCTTTGCAACCCGCTCTATTCAGCGAGGAGCCAGCCTCTGGCTCTTTAGCGGCGGTAGTTCACAGCGCTCCCGATCAGACCACGGTAGGAAGGCACCGGAGAAGACCCGGCCAACCACTCTGCACCAGGACTCGTGGGCCTCCCCGGAGACTCCGGGCCACCGTCCGGGTTACCAGTCGCCGTCCTCTTCGTAACCGAGCTCGACGAGCAGGCCGCCGGCTTGCTCCTTGAAGATACGCTCGTCTTCTTCGGTAAAGACATTCTTCCAGTCGCCTATCACGCCTTTTCTGTGGTGCCTGGAAGAGGAGTCCTCCTGACCCGACTTCCTGCTGGAGAGCCGCTCGAAGCCGGTGGCCTCGATGCACTCCCTGACCGCCGGCTCCGCCGGCGTCGGCCCCGAGGAACCCGAGGAGGCGGCCCAGCTCGCTCTCCGGCTGCAACAGGAGGTCCTCGTACCGGACCTCGGCGTACCGGTCTCCGAGGAGGGCGGGGCCGCGCTCGACCGCCCGGCCTACCTCGATGCTCCAGCCCCTGGCGAGAGAGGCCAGCCTCCCGTCCGCGAACAGGCTCTCGGCGAATAGAGAGGGGTCCTCGCGGTACCGGTCGCGCCTGTCCAGCTCTTCCGGTCTCAGGGGGTAGAGCCCGCCCTCGCTCCTGGCAAGGTTCCACATGAAGTGCATGGTGGAGACCGCCACGTCCCGGCCGTCCCGGATCACGTGTATCACCTTCGCCTCCGGGTAGAGACGGCCGATCTCCTCCAGCACCTCCGCGCTGCGGGAGGGGGAGTCATCCCCCGGGAGGTCGTCCGGGTCCGTCATGATATCTTCCCAGGCGAACGGCGTCTTGTCCCCGACGATCCTCTTGCCGCTCCTGGAGAGTTGCTCGGCCAGGAAGTAGTCGATTGCCAGGCGGGCCAGGTTGTCCAGGTGCTCCTCCACCTCCCGGCCCCTGCTCCAGACCGGCCTCCTCTCTACCCACAGCCTCAGGTACTCCGACTCCCGTATGGCGTTGTACAGGGAGGCGACCGGGGCGTTCCGCACCTCGACGTCCTTGTAGTCGTCCCGCCGGAACTCGCGGTCGAAGAACCTGCCCTCGCCCTTGCAGAGTATCTCGGGGTGGGCGTTCAGGGTGTTCTGCAGCCAGGTGGTGCCCGACCTCCCGCGCCCCACCATGAAGAACACCGGCGTGCCGCTCTCCGACAGCGCCGGCGACAGGCCGTCTCCCCGGGCCCGGGACAGCGCCAGGCACAGCCCGGCGGCCCGCTCCTCCGCGCTCGCCGCCCTCCGGTCGGCCTGCTGGAGGTCTCGCTGCTGCCTCTCTATGCGGGCGTCCTTCTTCTCCACGTGCTCGCGGAGCTTGTGCAGCCGCTGGTTGGTCTTCTCGATCTGCCCGTTCTTGGCGACCAGATGCTCGCGCAGCTTCTCCGCCTGACCTCGGAGCCGGGCGATCTCCTCGTCCTTGCTACTCAGGCGCTCGAGAAACTCCTTCTCGGTCTCTCGCCCTTCCGGCTCTGGACGAGCCTCCCGGTCCAAGCCTTGATCCTCTCTCCCAAGCTTCCGAGGTCCGAAACCCCACCACGAAAAGCCTGGCATCGGGTCCTCCCTCTAACTGCGTGTAGCGCTATACACCAGCAACATGGCTACTACACGGAATGTGCGGGCGCGTTACCCGCCGCTCGCAAAGGAGCGTTACGGCCCGCGCCTTCTGTCCTCCGCCTCAGCGTAGTAGCCGCTGACCGTGACTATACATCATCGGGCCCCCGGAGAAGGAGCGCCGGGACGTTACGTCCTCACTCCTGCGCCGTCTCCCGGGCTCGCCGCAAGCGGCATGGAGCACCCCCGTGGGGGCGCACTCGACCGGCTCCGGGTCCCGGCCCATCCCGGTACCCGGGTGCGGGTCGAAACGAGAGCCGGGCAACGGACCGAAGGTCCTGAAGGCGGACCATCCTGAAGGATACTCGCCGCCCCGAGCGTAGATGCGGTACAGGGTAGATCCCGCCGGCAGAGCCCCGACCTCGGGCGCCAGGAGCGCGGCGAGGCCGTCGGGATCGGGCGCGTAGGGTAGCTTCGCCATGGTAGCCGGAGCCTGGAGACGGCGGGAGCCAGGTGATGCTCCCGAGGTAGCGGGCGAGCATCGCCACCCTCCGCGGCGGCAAGCCCCTCGGCAGCCACTCCCGGGGCGAGACCGGCTCCTCGCCTTCATCGCCCTCGTCCTCCGGGACAAGCTCGTCGTTGGGGACGGTGAACCAGCGGCCGACCGTTACCGGACCGAGATCTCGGTCGATCTCGGGCGCCACCTCCCCGAGGCCGGGTATGAGCCCCCCCGGCCGAACTGGAAAGCCGGCACGAGCCACGGGCTCCAGACCGGCTCATAGAGTCTGCAACACATGGCTGTCGCTAATCTGAACTGCCCCTACGGGACCAGGGAGTAGCCGAGATCGGTCGCGATTCGGTCGAGCTCGGTCGTTAGCCCCGGATGCGAGAGGGGCACGTTGAGGCTCGGGGCCGTAGCGAGTAGGGGCTCTGCTCTT
>JACCZN010000006.1 GCA_013695915.1 Rubrobacter sp. | reverse complement strand
CGTGGGGCCCCGCCCCTTCGTAGCGGGCCGGGTCCAGACCCCGGGCCTCGAACCACCCGCTTATGAAGTCTATGGTGGACTCGGCGGCGCTCGGCGTGTAGGACCGGTACCGGGTTAGCCTGCGCGTCAGCGCGAAGACCTCGGTACTATTTACGCTAACCGCCAGCTCTGCTCCATCCTGTTAGCCGAAAAACGGCGTCATTCTATTAGATCTGCGTGGGCGTGTACCGGGTACGGGGCTTCAGCTCTTGAGAGCGGCCTCCGTCCCGGTCTCGAAGGCCACGTTCGCACCCAGCGAGGAGAGCTTCTCCTCGAAGCCGTCGTAGCCCCGCAGGATGTGGTGTGCCCCATCAACCGCGGTAGCCCCGGAGGCTACGAGACCGGCCATTACCAGGGCCGCCCCGCCGCGAAGGTCCGGGGACTCGACGATGGTGCCGGAGAGACTGCGTGGCCCCTTGACGAGGGCCCGGTGGCCACCGAAGAGGTCTATTCCCGCGTCCATGCGGTTCAACTCCTCGGCCACCTGCAGCCGGTTCTCGTACACGTTCTCCGTGATGATACCGACCCCCGAGGTCTGCGTGAGGAGGACCATCATCTGGGCCTGCAGGTCCGTCGCGAAGCCGGGGAACGGCAGGGTCGAGACGTCCACCCCGGCGAGGTCCAGGGGGTCATCCACCCACACCCGGAGGCCGCCGGGCTCCCCCCCGACGCGCTCCACCTCGACGCCCATCTCCCGGAGCTTGTCGAGCTCCATCTTGAGGTGCTCGGGGACGGCATTCAGCACCGTGACGTCCCCGCCCGTCGCGGCGGCGGCCATGATGAAGGTGCCGGCCTCTATGCGGTCTGGCATCACCTCGTGGTCCACGGGCCGCAGCTCCTCGACGCCCTCGATGGTTATGAGGCCCGTGCCCGCGCCCTCCACGCTGGCACCCATCTCGTTCAGGAAACCGGCGAGCGCCACGACCTCCGGCTCTCGGGCGCCGTTCTCTATGGTGGTCCTCCCGTGAGCGAGGACGGCCGCCATCATCACGTTCTCCGTGGCGGTCACGCTCGGGTACTCGAAGGAGACCTCCGCCCCCCGGAGACCTCCGGGCGCGGTGGCTTTTATAAAGCCGTGGTCGAGCTCTACCTCGGCCCCCAGAGCCCGGAGCCCGTCGAGGTGGAAGTTGAACTTCCTGAGCCCCAGGTTACACCCGCCCGGCGCGGACACCTCCGCCTCCCCGAACCGCGCGACCAGGGGACCGAGCACCACTATGGAGGCCCGCATCTGGCGCACCAGCTCGTAGGGTGCGGTGTACGAGCTTATGCTCCCGGCGTCTACCGTGAGCGTGGTGCCGGAGAGCTCGCTGTCGGCCCCCAGGCCGTCCAGGACCGCCCGCATAGTGTTCACGTCCTTTATGCGAGGCACGTTCCGCAGCGTAGTGCGCCCCGGAGCGAGGAGCGCCGCCGCTACGAGCTTGAGCGCGGCGTTCTTCGCTCCGGATGCTGCTACCTCCCCGTAGAGACGGTTCCCCCCCTCGATCAGAAACCTCTCCGTGTTCTCCAACGTCTCTCTCCCGTAAGGTCGGTGTGCGTTGCGCCCTCTAGCCTTCGCCGTACTTGCGGGCCACCCGGACCAGGTTCTCGGCGATCCTGCGGCGGCGGTCCCGCTCGGCACGGACCCTCTCCGCGGCTTCCTCGTCCTCCCCGTCCTCCACGGGCTCGCCCTCTACCACCTCCTCGAGATGGTTCTGAGCCTCGTCGACGTCTATCTCCTCCGCCGGTGAGGCCTCCTCGACCAATATCAGTACCAGGTTCTCCGAAACCTTGAAGAAGCCGTCGGAGGTGGCGAACACGGAGGTCTCGTCCTCCTGCAGGATGCGGACGTCCCCGATCTCCACGGTCGAGACCAGAGGGATGTGGTCGGCGAGCACCCCGATCTCGCCGTCCTCTATCCGGGTGATGACCCGGTCCGCCTCGCCGTCGAAGATGGTCCTCTCCGGGGTGATGACGCGGCAGAATAGCTGGCGGCCGCTCGCCAACTAGACCGCCTCCTCCTGCTTCAGCCCCTCGGCCTTCTCGAGGACCTCGTCGATGCCGCCGACGAGGTAGAACGCCTGCTCGGGGAGATCGTCGTGCTTGCCCTCGGCGACCTCCTTGAAGCTGCGGATGGTCTCGTCGAGGGTGCAGAACTTGCCGTCGATGCCGGTGAACTGCTGGGCCACGAAGAAGGGTTGGGAGAGGAACCGCTGCAGCCGCCGCGCCCGCCCGACGATGACCTTGTCCTCCTCGGAGAGCTCGTCCATGCCGAGGATGGCGATGATGTCCTGGAGCTCCCGGTAGCGCTGGAGGATGGACTTGACCTGCTGAGCCACCTGGTAGTGCTCCTCGCCGACCACCGAGGGGTCGAGGATCGAGGACGAGGAAGAGAGCGGGTCCACCGCCGGGTAGATGCCCTGCTCGGCGAGCTGCCGCGAGAGCTCCACGGTGGAGTCGAGGTGGGCGAACACGGTGAACGGCGCCGGGTCGGTAAAGTCGTCCGCCGGGACGTAGACCGCCTGGAAGCTCGTGATGGAGCCCTTCTTGGTGGAGGTGATGCGCTCCTGGAGGCTGCCCATCTCCGTGCCGAGCGTGGGCTGGTAGCCGACCTCGGAGGGCATGCGGCCCATGAGCGCGGAGACCTCGTTACCGGCCTGCACGAAGCGGAAGATGTTGTCGAGGAAGAAGAGCACGTCCTGACCGAGCACGTCGCGGAAGTACTCGGAGACCGTCACCCCCGTGAGCCCCACGCGGAACCGGGCGCCGGGAGGCTCGTTCATCTGGCCGAAGACCAGGCCCGTGTTCTTGAGGACCCCGGCCTCCTCCATCTCGTTGTAGAGGTCGTTGCCCTCGCGGGTCCGCTCGCCAACCCCGGCGAAGACGGAGGTACCCTCGTACTGCAGGGCGATGTTGTTGATGAGCTCGGTGATAAGGACCGTCTTGCCGACCCCGGCGCCGCCGAAGAGGCCGGCCTTACCGCCCCGGCGCACCGGACAGAGGAGGTCTATGACCTTGATCCCGCTCTCGAACTGCTCGGCGCTGGTGGTCAGCTCGTCGAAGTTCGGGGAGGGGCGGTGTATGGGCCACCGGTCGTCCGCATCGTCCACCGGCCCGCGCTCGTCGACGGGGTCTCCGAGTACGTCTACTACGCGCCCGAGCATCGCGGGCCCTACGGGTACGGATATCGGCTGGCCCGTGTCCTGTACGTCCAGGCCGCGCCGCACGCCGTCCGTCGCGCCCATCGCGACCGTCCGGACGACGTCGTCACCGAGGAGCTGCTGTACCTCCAGCGTAAGCTCCGAGGCCTCCTGCCCGTCCTCCTGGGCCTCGACCTGTATGGTGAGGGCGTTGTAGATCTCCGGTATCTCGGCCTCGGAGAACCGGACGTCGACCACCGGTCCTTTCACCTCGACTACCCTTCCGGTACCGCCCTGGGGCGTTTGGCGGGCTCCGTCCCGGGCTTCCGGGGAGACCGCTCTGTTGTCTCTGCGGCCGTTGCCGCCGTCCTCCGTCATAAAGTTAGACTCCTATCTGCTGGCCCGCCGCGATCCGCTACCCCGCGGAGAGCGCCTCGGCGCCGCTGGCGATCTCCAGGATCTCCTGGGTGATCTGGGCCTGGCGCGCTTTGTTCATCTGCAAAGTGAGGTTGTCGGACATCTCGTTGGCGTTGTCCGTGGCGTTCTTCATCGCCGTCATCCGGGCGCCGTGCTCTCCGGCCGCGCTCTCCAGGAGGGACTGGAACACGACCGTCTCGACGTACCGGGGTATGAGGCTCTGGAGGATCTCCTCCGTCCCCGGGATGTAGTCGAACGGTACGTCGGGGCCCTCTCCCTGCTGCTCCTCCCCATCGTCCTCGGGCGCGGCGGGCAGGAGACGCGTGATTACGGGCTGCTGAACCAGGGCGCTCCGGAAGCGGTTGTACACGAGGTACACCTCGTCGGCCTCTTCATTCTCGAAGAGCTGCGTGAGGTACCGTCCGACCTCCCGGGCCTTCTCGTAGCTCGGGCTGTCGGAGAAACCGCTGAAGACCTCTTCGAGCTGTATGCGCCGGAACTGGAAGAAGGCCGTCCCCTTCCGGCCGCTCGCTACCTGCTTGAGCTCAGCGTCTTGCCCGCGCTCCCGCCGGAACTGTATGGTCTTGCGGAGTACCTGGGCGTTGAACCCGCCGCAGAGCCCACGGTCCGCCGTCAGGGTGGCGACGGCGACCGTGCTGGCGCCGTTCTCCCGGCCCACGAGCAGCGGGTTCTTGCTGGAGGCCTTGCGCGCGATGTCGCGCATCATGATCTCCATGTTGTCCGCGTAGGGCCGCGCCTGGCTGACGCGGGCCCCGGCCTTGCGGAACTTGACCCCGGAGACCGTCTGGAGGGCGTCCGTGACCTTCGCGGTGTTCTGTACGGACTGTATCTGCCGCTTGAGGTCCCTGAGGGTTGCCACTGTCTACCCGTCCTCCCCTCCGGAGACGTTCACGAGGCCGCCGCCCGATTCCCGTGGCTCGTAGCTCTCGTTGAAGCGCGAGAGAGCGTTTTTGAGGCTCTCGTTGGTCTCGTCCGAGACCTCTTTCTCGTCCCGGATCGCCGCGAGAACCTCACCGTGCCTGTCCCTGAGGTAGTCCAGGAGCTGGCTCTCGTAGTCCGGCACCTGCTCCGTCTCTATCCCGTCCACGTAACCGTTGTTGATCGCGAACAGGAGCGCTACCTGCTCCTCGACCGGCAAGGGGTTGAGCTCCGACTGCTTGAGTATGGCGAGCGTCCGCTCACCGCGGGCCAGGGTGTCCTGGGTCGCCTTGTCGAGGTCGCTCCCGAACTGCGCGAAGCTCTGGAGCTCGCGGAACTGCGAGAGGTCCAGGCGCAGCGTACCGGCCACCTTCTTCATGGCCCGGACCTGGGCCGAGCCGCCGACCCGCGAGACCGAGTTACCCACGTCGATGGCGGGACGCTGGTTGGAGTTGAAGAGGTCGGTGTCCAGGAAGATCTGGCCGTCCGTGATCGAGATGACGTTGGTCGGGATGTAGCTCGAGATGTCCCCTTCCTTGGTCTCGACTATCGGCAGCGCCGTCAGGGAGCCGCCGCCGTGCTCCTCGGAGAGCCGCGCCGCCCGCTCCAACAGCCGCGAGTGGAGGTAGAAGACGTCTCCCGGGTACGCCTCCCGGCCCGGCGGGCGCCGGAGGAGGAGCATCATCTGCCGGTAGGCGATGGCGTGCTTGGAGAGGTCGTCGAAGATCACCAGCGCGTCCTCTCCCCGGTACATGAAATACTCGCAGATGGCGGCCCCGGCGTAGGGTGCCAGGTACTGGAGCGTCGCCGACTGGGAGGCCGAGGCGTTGACTATGGTCGTGTACTCTAGCGCGCCGTGCTCCTCCAGGGTGTTCATCACGCCGGCTATGGAGGCGTCCTTCTGGCCGATAGCCACGTAGACGCACTTGACGTCCTGGTCCCGCTGGTTGATGATGGCGTCCACCGCCACCGAGGTCTTGCCGGTCCCGCGGTCCCCGATGATCAACTCCCGCTGCCCCCGCCCGATAGGCACCATCGCGTCGATAGCCTTTATACCCGTCTGTAGCGGCTGGTTCACCGGCTGGCGGCGGATGATCCCCGGCGCCATGACCTCGACGTTGCGGCGCTCTTCCGTCTGGATCTCACCCTTGCCGTCCATCGGCTCGCCGAGGGCGTTCACGACCCGGCCCAGGATGGCAGGTCCCACGGGGACGTTCGCCAGGAGCCCCGTCCGGCGGACCGTGCCTCCCTCCTTGATGTGCCGGTCCTCACCCGCCACGATGGCGCCGACGTTGTCCTCCTCGAGGTTCAGCGCGAGCCCGAGGACCTTCTCGCCCCGCGAGTCCTCGAACTCGATCATCTCCTGGTACATGACGTTCGAGAGCCCGTGGACCCGCGCGATACCGTCTCCGACCTCAAGGACCTGGCCGACCTCTTCGGTGCGGACCCGGTTCTCGTAGTCCGTTATAGCGCCCTTCAGAATGGAGGAGATCTCCTCCGGCCTTAACCTGCCCACTACACAACACCTCTCTCAAGCATCTTGTCCCTGAGGCCGTCGAGCTGCCCCCGGACGCTACCGTCCACCCGTCTTCCCCCGAACCTGAAGACCGCGCCGCCCAGTATGTCCGGGTCGACGCTGTTCTCCAGGATCACCTCCCGGCCGCCGAGCATCTGCACGAGCCGCTCCCTTACGCGACCGAGCTCTTCTTCCGAGAGCTCTACGGCCGTTATCATCCCGACCTCCATCCTGCCGAGGTGCTCCCCGACGAGGCCCTCGTAGTTCCGGACCACGTCCTCCAGTATATCCGTCCGGTCGTTGTCGGAGAGGACCTTGAGGAAGTTCCGCGAGGAGGTCTGCAGGCTCTCCGCGAGGCCATCCAACGCCCGGCGCTTCTGAGCCTCGGGTATCTGCGTGCTGTAGAAGAAGAGCCGCAACTCCTCGTTCTCGTGCAGACTCTCTACGAACCCTTGCAGGTCTGCCAGGGTAGCCTCCAACTCGTCCCGGTCCCGGGCAGCTTCGAAGAGCGCCTCGGCGTAGGTGGATGCCGCGCTCAAGCTGTTTTACCTCCCGCTTCCCGGAGCTCCGGCTCCCGAGGCAAGCTCGGAGTCCAGGTCGTCCAGAGCCTGGGAGATCAGGCGGTCGTGCTCGTCGCGGTCGACAGTACGGCCGAGGACCTGCTCGGAGGCCTGTATGACCATGTCGGCCACTTCCTGGCGTATCTCCTGGAGTGCCGAGTCGCGCTCACGCTCTATCTCCTCGCGGGACCGCTGGATGATTCGGTCGGACTCCTCCCGGGCCTCGGCTTTGGCACGCTCTAGCTGCGCCTCGCCCTGCTTGCGCGACTCGTCGAGGATGCGTCGGCCTTCGCCCCGGGCCTCCTCTATCTGACGCCGATACTCGCTCAGAAGCTCCTGGGCTTCGGCCCGCGTACGTTCCGCCTCGTCGATGGCCTGCTCTATCTGCTGCTGGCGCTGCAGGATACGGTCCCGGATCGGGGGGTACACGTACCGGTACAGCAGGTACAGAAGCACCGCGAAGCTGATGAGCTGCCAGAAGATCAGGCTCGTGTTCGGAAAATCGAAGACCGTGCCCATATCCTACCTCCTACCTCTTACAGAACGAATGCTATAAGGATAGCGAAGACCAGCCCGAACAGGGCGAGCGCCTCGACGAACGCGATGCCGATGAACATGAGCGTCCGGGCCTCGCCGCCCATCTCCGGCTGGCGGGTGATGCTCTCGATGGTCTTGCCGATCAGGTAACCCAACCCGACCCCCGGTCCGACGGACGCCAGCCCCGCCGCGAGCCCGGCGCCGAGCAGCCTGAAAGCCTCCGGATCCGCCTGAAGTAAAGTCAGCATATCGCTACCCCTTTCTGCTAATTAACTCTGTCTGCCAACAAGTGATCCCGCCGGTCCTGTCCGCGCCGACGCCGGATGCCCTCTCCAGATTCCGAGCTAGTGAGCCTCCTCGCCGAACATCGCCAGCTCGATGTAGACCTGCGACAAGATAGCAAAAATGTACGCCTGGAGTACAGCCACGAACAGCTTGAAGCCGTAGAACACCACCGCCGCCGGCACCGATACGAGCGCCGTCGCCACCCCGAAGTACAGGATCAGGCTCAAGAACACGTAGATGATGAGGGTCCCGGCCAGCATATTGGCGTAGAGCCTGAACGCGAGCGTCGCCGGCTGGGTGATGAGGCGGCTGATGGCCTCGATAACGAACAGGAACGGGCCGAGGGCCAGCTTCGACAGGATGCCTTCCGGCAGCCCCCCCGGCACCCAGTTCTTGAGGTAGCCGCCGATACCGTTCCTGGCGATGCCCTGCTGCTGCACGATGACGAAGGTGAACAGCGCCAGCGGGATCGTGAACGAGAGGTTGCTGCTTACGGGGTAGCTGTTGGGGAACAGCCCGATGACGTTTATGACCAGGACGAAGATGAAGAGCGTGAGCGTGTAGGGGAACCACTTGCGCCCCTCCTCGCCCATCTGCGCACCGAGGTGGTTGCGTCCGAAGCCGTACAGCTCTTCCACGATGACCTGATAGGCCCCGGGGCGCTCCTTGAGTAACCGGCTGCCGATAAACATGATCAGGAACGTAATGGCCGTCCCGAGCCAGAGGAACCAGATGATCTTGTTTATCGAGATGTCCATGGGCCCCAGGCTGAGCGGGATAACCCAACTCTCCCTGGCGACCTCCCAGGTGTGCAGGATCTCGTGCCGCAACTCCTCCTGGGTCATCTGCGCAAACGCCACCGCACTCATACGATCACCCTCTTCTCCGTTCTCTCCCAGCCGTCTGAGCTCTCCGCGCCTTCTCTACGCTTACCTTCGGCATGCCGGCCGCCACCCTTCGCCGAACGGCTCATGGCGCCGAGCGCGGCGGGCAGTATTACGACGTTCTCCAGCAGGTAAACCCCGGCGAACCCGCTCAGCATGGCCAGTATTGGCCACGCCCCGAGGTAAGCCGGAACCCCGAGAGCGACCGCCACGAACCCGTACCGTAGCACGAAGGACGCGCCCCCGACAGCCCGCCACGCCACGGATTTACCCGTCAGCAGCGACACGCTGAGGGCCGTGGAGACGAAGCTCGCAAGGCCTATGACGACCCCGTACCCGAAAGCCCCGGCGAACGGGAAGCCCCAGTGCTGCCAGATGCCGAGCCCGGAGAGTACAGCCACCACACCTACCATGAACGTGTAGCGTGCGGCCAGCCGCCAGTGCTCGCTCAAGTGCTGTCCAGATCTTTCAGGACCCGGTACACGTAGTAGAGCCCCCCGGCGAACCCTGCGGCGAGACCGAGCAGCAAGAAGAGCGGCAGTGTCCCTACGAGATGGTCCACTAGGAACCCGACCGCTGCAGCGAACAGTAGAGAGGAGAGGAATGCGAAACCTATACCCATGTATCTGGCGTAGTTGACGCTGGCTGCCTTCTTACGGGGTTCGGTGTTGGACATTTCACTAACTATACCCTACCGCCAAGAGTGTTGCAAAGCGTTTCAAGCTCCCCGCTGGCATCTCTGACATCCCGTCCGGTAGCGCCGTTGATCGCACCTCACGAAGACCTTGTACACATGGTCGGCTGGCTAGCGGTGCTCTTCGCCGGTGGCAAGCTCCACCATCTTCAGACCACCCTCGGCGGCGAGCTCGAGGGCGAGCGGGTCGGGGTAGCCTCCAGCATAGTAGACCGACTCTATACCGGCGTTCATTATCATCTTGACGCACAGCAGGCACGGCTGGTGCGTGCAGTAGATCGCGGCTCCACGCACCGAGACCCCATGATAGGAGGCCTGTATAAGAGCGTTCTGCTCCGCGTGGAGCGTGCGCTGACAGCTCTCCCGGCCGTCCACGATACGGATCAGGCATCCCACGTCCTCGCAGTGGGGCATCCCCGACGGGCTGCCGTTGTAGCCGGTGGTGAGTATCCTCTTGTCCCGGACGACGACGGCACCGACCGCGAGGCGCGGACACGTGGAGCGGGTCGCGACCTCTTGGGCGATGCGCATGAAGTACTCGTCCCAGGAGGGGCGGGCCGTGGTCTTCCGTAGCCGGGAGGGCTCGCCGGGCGGCTCCGCCGGGTTCCTAGAGGGTTCCATAGAGCCTGTCTCCCGCATCACCGAGACCCGGCACGATAAACGACCGCTCGTCGAGCTCCGGGTCGAGCGCGGCGGTATAGAAGCCTACGTCCGGGTGCTCCGCCGTAACCCGCTCCACACCGGGCACTGCGGCAACGGCGTGGAGACAGGAGACCCAGGACGCCCCGTACTCCTTGAGCTTGGTGAGCGTCGCAGAGAGGCTGCCGCCGGTCGCCAGCATCGGGTCCAGCACCAGCACCAGGTAGTTTTCGAGGTCGCTCGGCAGGTTGACGTAGTACTCGATGGGCTCTGCGGTCTCCTCGTCCCGGAAGAGCCCCATAAACCCGACCGTGGCCTCGGGTAGCAGGGCCAGTGCCCCGTCGAGCATGCCGAGACCGGCCCTCAGGACCGGTACCACACAGACGGGGACGGAGATCTCCTCCACCTCCGTCCCGGCGAGGGGCGTCTGTACCTGGACGGC